>NZ_DASVFL010000104.1:0-103856 GCF_036380075.1 Lentzea sp.
AGCGCACCACGGGACCAACCCGCGTTGCGGGGTTGAACTCACCGCGGGACCGACCCGCGCTGCGGCGTTGAGCACGCTGCGGCGTTGAGCGCACCGCCGGGTCGAGCGCACCGGGCGACTGAACGCACCGCGCTGCGGCGCGGCCTGGCACGGACTCGGCTCACCACGCGGGTGGCACCGGCAGGGCGTGCTGGCGCAGGGGTCCCCTTGCCGTCAGGATCCCCCGCGACCCAACTTACCGAGCTGGTCTGACAGTTCCGGTGGCTCGACCTGCGCCAAGGCCGGGGTGGCCCCGCGTCGGTATGCGGCCGCCTCACCAGCCGCGCGCGACCACCACCTCCGCCGCCACCCGCACGTCCTCGTCCAGCGGGCGGTCCGGGTCCACCGGCTCGATCGCCGCCGCCAGCGCGTCGAACAGTGCCGCGCACCGGGGTGCGGTCGGGCGGCGGGCGCCCACGTGCACGGCCTGCCGCAGGCCCAGGGCCAGCGAGCCGCACAGCAGGCGCAGCAGGTCGGCGAGGTCGTAGGCGCGCAGCGCCGCCTGGGTGCCGAACGGCACGACGTCCTGGTTGTGCAGGTTGGTCGGGAGGCTCTGGGTGCTGGCGGGCAGCACGTTGCGGCGGATCTCCGCGATGAACGCGGTGGTGGCGAGCTGCACGCCCTGCAGGCCGTGCTGCCGGCCGGGACCGGCGGCGAGCATCGGGGGCAGGCCGGTGTTGCGGGCCGGGTCTACCAGGAGGTCGAGCTGGCGTTCGGCGAGGTTGCCCAGGGACGCGGTCACCATCGCCAGGACGTCGGCGGCGTAGGCGGCGGGCTGGCCGAAGAAGTTGCCGCCGTGGGCCACGAGGTCGTCGTCCGGGAAGAACAGCGGGTTGTCGCTCACTCCCCCGAGGTCCGCGGCGACCACGCCGTCGGCGTAGCGCAGGGCGTCCTCGGCGGCGCCGAGCAACTGGGGTGAGCAGCGGATGCTGTAGGGCTCCTGCAACGCGCGGGAACCGCTGGGGACGCACCCCGTCAGCATCGAGCGCATCGACGTGCCCACCGCCGCGGCGCCGGGGTGGCCGAAGGCGGAGATCAGGCGGGCGTCGACGAAGCCGGGGTCGGCGCCGAGGACGTCCACCAGCAGGCACGTCAGGTCGGTCAGGGCGCGGTGGGAGTCCCGCACGGACGACAGGGCCAGCGCGGTGGCGGCGGTGGTGACGGACGTGCCGTTGACCAGGGCGAGCGCGTCGCGGCCGTCGAGCTCCAGCGGGGACAGCCCCGCGGCGGCCAGTGCCTCGGAGGCGGGCAGGCGGGTGCCGTCGAGGTAGGCGTGGCCGCGGCCGCGCAACGCCTGGGCGGCGTAGGCGAGCGGGATCAGGTCGCCGCTGGCGCCGACCGAGCCGTAGCGGGGGATGGCGGGCACGAACGTCGTCGCGAACATCGCGGCCAGGCCCGACACGACGTGCGCGGAGACGCCGGACAGGCCCTGGGCCAGCGACCAGGTGCGGACCAGCAGCGCGGCCCGCGCGACGGCCGGCGGGAGGTCGGGGCCCTGGCCCGCGCCGAGGTGTGCGAGGGTGTTGTCGCACTGGTCGGCGCCGGAGGAACGGCCCGCGTAGCCCACCAGGGCACCGAAGCCGGTCTTCAAGCCGTACACCGGGCGGTCGTCGTCGTACAGCGTTCCCAGGTACGCGCGGCCCCGCGCCACCCTGTCCTCGACGGCGGAGCCTGCCAGCACCTCCACCGGCGCCGCGGCGCGCAGGAGCTGCGGGACGGTCAGCGGCGAACCCAGGTCCACGGACGTGTCTGAAGCGGTCGTCGTCACGGGTCGGACGGTAGGCAGGCGATCTCAGAGAGTTCTGAGATCGCGTGGGTAGCTTCACCGGCCATGGCGTACGACTACCTGATCATCGGCGCGGGACCGGCCGGTTTGCAGCTCGCCGCACTGCTCGAGCGGGACGGTCGCGACTACGCCGTCCTCGAGCGCGGCAGCGGGGCCGGCACGTTCTTCACCCGGTACCCGAGGCACCGCAAGCTCATCTCCATCAACAAGGTCCACACCGGCTCCACCGACCCGGAACGCCGGATGCGGATGGACTGGAACTCGCTGCTGCTCGACGACCCCGACCTGCTGTTCACCCGCTACTCCCCGCGGTACTTCCCCGACGCCGACGACATCGTGCGCTACTTCCAGGACGTCGCCGACGGCCTGGAGGTGCACTACGACATCGATGTCACGCGGATCTCCCGCGACGACGACGGGTTCACCGTCCAGGACCGCGGCGGCGAGACCTGGCAGGCCAAACACGTCGTGGTGGCCACGGGCGTCTCGCAGCTCTACGTGCCGCCGATCCCGGGCATCGAGCACGCCGAGCGCTACGACACCTTCGACACCGACCCCAGCTCGTTCACCGGGCAGCGGGTGCTCGTGATCGGCAAGGGCAACTCGGGCTTCGAGACCGCCGACGCGCTGGTCGAGAACGCGGCCGTCATCCACGTCGCCGGGCCGCACTCGGTGAAGCTCGCCTGGCAGACCCACTACGTCGGGCACCTGCGGGCGGTGAACAACAACTTCCTCGACACCTACCAGCTCAAGAGCGAGAACGCGGTGCTCGACGGCACGGTCGAGCGCATCGAGCCGCGACCGGAAGGCGGTTTCCGGATCCAGTTCCGGTACGCGCGCACGGTCGAGAAGCTGCGCGAGCTGGAGTACGACCGGATCATCGCGTGCACCGGTTTCCGGTTCGACGCCTCGATCTTCGACGACAGCGCGACACCGGCGCTGGTCATCAAGGACCGGTTCCCGCAGCTGACGTCCGCGTTCGAGTCGACGAACGTCCCCGGCCTGTACTTCGCGGGCACGATCACGCAGTCGCGCGACTTCAAGAAGTCGACCAGCGGCTTCATCCACGGCTTCCGCTACGGCGCCCGCGCGCTGCACCGCGTCCTCGGCGCCCGCCACCACGACACCCCGTGGCCCGCGACCGAGCTGGAGCTGTCCCCGGAGGCCATCGGCGACGCGGTGATCGCCAGGGTCAACACGTCCTCGTGCCTGTGGCAGCAGTTCGCGGTCGTCGGCGACGTCGTGTCCGTCGACGGCGAGAGCGCGCGCTACGAGCAGGAGGTGCCGGTCGCCTTCGTCGCCGACGGCGGGCTGGGGCCGGCCGAGCACCGGTTCGTCGCGACGCTGGAGTACGGGCCGGACCACGACACCGTGGACCCGTTCGACATCACCGTCCCGCGCGTGGCGGAGAACGACGCCGTCAACGCGGCCGACGCGAGCTACCTGCACCCGGTGGTGCGCTACTACCGCCACGGCGTGCTCACCTCGACGCACCACCTGGCGGAGAACCTCGAGAACGACTGGGACCTGCCGGAGGTGCACCAGCAGCCGCTGGTCGTGTTCGTGAAGGAATGCCTTGCCGGCGCGTGACACCGAGCCGTTCCCGCGCGCGGTGCTCGACGTGCTCGGCGCCGCCGCGGACCGGCCGGTGTTCGAGCACGGCACCCGCGTGGTGACCGGCGCGGAGATGCTCGACCTGGTCGCGCGGGTCGCGGCCGGGCTGCGCGCGAAGGGACTCGGGCCCGGCGACGGGCTGGCGTTGCTGCTCGGCGTGACCCCGGAGGCGTTCGCGACGATCCTGGCGGCGCACGCGGTGGGCGCGCGGGTGGTGGGGGTGCGGCCGGGGCTGACCGACGCCCAGGTCCGGCACCTGCTCGGCCTCGACATCGCCGCGGTGGTGACGGACGCGGAGGACGGCGAGCCGGTCGCGACGCTGCCCCGCCTCGACGTCGCCGCGCTGCTCGCGCACTCCCCCGCGCCGCTGCGGTGCGAGGGACGCCCGGACGACGTCGCCCGCCTGATCCACACCAGTGGCAGCACCGGCGCGCCCAAGGCGTGCGCCCAGACCTACGCCTCGATCTCGAACGCCTGGAACGTGCGCCCGGACGCGTGGCCGCCCGTGATCAGGGACCTGGCTCCCCGGCTCGGCCGCTACCTCGTGTTCGGGACGCTGTCGAGCTACGTGATGTTCGAGTACGCCGTCCTCACGCTCACCGCGGGAGGCACGGTCGTCGCCGCCGGCGACCCCGCCGACGCGATCACCCGGCTGCGCGCGACGGCCCGCGTGATCACCGTGCCCGGCCTGGCCAAGCTGGTCGCCGCGCAGAAGTCCGCTCCCGCCGACCTGTCGACGCTGCGGGCGTTGCTGGTGTCGGGGTCGCCGCTGACCGCGGAACGGCACCGCGAGGCGCTCGACGTGCTGGGACCGGTGCTGTTCCACGGCTACGGCCAGACCGAGACCGGCATGATCTCGATGGCCGGGCCGTCCGACCCGCCCGGCACCGTCGGGACACCGCCGACGGACGTGGAGATCCGCGACGGCGAGCTGTTCGTCCGCACCCCCGCGCAGGCGAGCTCCTACTGGGGCGCCCCGCGGGAGTCCGCCGAGGTCTTCGTCGACGGCTGGGTCCGCACCCGCGACCTCGGCCGGTTCGACGACGACGGCAACCTCGTCCTGACCGGCCGCGCCCGCGACGTCGTCATCGTCAACGCGAACCTGCACTACATCGGCCCCATCGAGCACGCCGTCGCCGAACACCCGGACGTCGCCGAGGCCTACGTCGTCGCGGTGCCGGACGACGAGACCGGCGAGGCCGTGCACGCGTTCGTCGTCCCGAAGTCGGACCGCGTCCCCGAGCTCGACGAGCTGCGCGCGCTCGTCACCGCGCGGCTGGGCGCCGCCTGCGCGCCCGTGCGCGTCACCGCCATCGCCGAGATCCCTGTCGCGCCGAGCGGCAAGCCCGACAAACGCCAGTTGACCGCGTGAGGAGAGAGACCGTGTCCAGCGAGGTTTCGACGGAGTGTCTCGTGATCGGCGCCGGTCCGGCGGGGCTGCAGGCGTCCTACCTGCTCAAGCAGTCCGGGCGCGACCACATCGTGCTGGAGGCCGGTGCGGCGGCGGGGACGTTCTTCACCCGCTTCCCCCGGCACCGCCAGCTGATCTCCATCAACAAGATCCACACCGGCTGGGACGACCCCGAGCTGAACCTGCGCGTCGACTGGAACTCGTTGCTGTCCGACGACCCCGACCTGCTGTTCACGACCTACACCCCGCGCTACTTCCCGAACGCCGACGACATGGTCCGCTACCTCGGCGACTTCGCCGTGAAGAACGACCTGCCGATCCGCTACGACACCAGGGTCGTGTCGGTGACGCGGCCCGACGACTTCGTGGTGCGCGACCAGCACGGCAGCACCTACCGCGCGAAACGGGTCATCGTCGCGACCGGTGTGTCGCAGCCGCACGTGCCGGACATCGAGGGCGCCGAACACGCCGAGCACTACTACGACGTCTCGGTGGACCCGCAGGACTTCGTCGGCAAGAAGGTGCTGATCATCGGGCGCGGCAACTCGGCGTTCGAGACCGCCGACGCCCTCGTCGAGACCGCGTCGGTCATCCACGTCGCGGGCCCCGGCTCGTTGAAGCTGGCCTGGCAGACGCACTTCGTCGGGCACCTGCGGGCGGTGAACAACAACTTCCTCGACACCTACCAGCTCAAGTCGCAGAACGCGGTGCTGGACGGGCACATCGCCGGCATCCGCCGCGACGGCGACGACTACCTCGTGAAGGTCAGCTTCCAGCGCGTCAACGAGGTGATCAAGGAGATCCGCTACGACCGGGTCATCCTCGCCACCGGGTTCCGGTTCGACGCCTCGATCTTCGCCGAGGAGTGCCGGCCCCAGCTGACGATCAAGGACCGCTTCCCCGACCAGACGGCGGCGTGGGAGTCGGCGAACGTGCCGGACCTGTTCTTCGCGGGCACGATCACGCAGGCCAGGGACTTCAAGAAGTCGACCAGCGGGTTCATCCACGGCTTCCGGTACGGGGTGCGCGCACTGCACCGCATCGCCGAGCAGCGCTACCACGGCGTCGACTGGCCGAGCCGGCACGTCGCCGTCGCCGACGTGACCGAGGCCGTCATCGAGCGGGTCAACCGGACCTCCGCGCTGTGGCAGCTGTTCGCGTTCCTCGCCGACGCCGTGCTCGTCGCGCCGGACGGGACCGCCCGCTACGTGGAGGAGGTGCCGGTCGCACACCTGCACGAGGCCGTGGCGCGCGGCGACTTCGGCGACGTCGAGTCGTACCTGACGGTCACGCTGGAGTACGGGGCCGACCACGACAAGGTCAACCCGTTCGACATCACCGCGGGCCGCAACTCCCAGCAGGACACCAGCGGGCTCGACGGCCGCTACCTGCACCCGGTCGTCCGCCACTTCCGCGGCGGGGAGCTGCTGGGCGAGCACCACGTCACCGAGAACCTCGAGAACGAGTGGGACAGCGAGCAGGTGCACAAGGCACCGCTGCGGGCGTTCCTCGGCACCCGCCGGTGAACCCCGTGCTCGCGGAGCTGCACGACAAGGCCCGCGCGGTGCTCGACGAAGTCCACTACGACTTCTTCGCGGGTGGGGTCGGGGACGAGGTCGTGCTCGCCGAGAACGAGGCCGCGTTCCGGCGCCGCGCCCTGCTGCCGCGGGTGCTGCGAGGAGGCGAGATCCGGACCGACCTGCCGGTGGTCGTCTCCCCGACGGCGTTCCACAAGCTCGCGCACCCCGACGGCGAGCTGGCCACCGCACGGGGAGCCGGCGACACGGTCGTGGTGTCCAGCATGGCGTCCACCGTGCCGATCGCCGACGTCGTGGCGGCCTCACGCGGGCCGGTGTGGTTCCAGCTGTACGTGCAGCCCGACATGGCCGTCACCGAAGCGCTGGTGCGGCGGGCCGAACGGGCGGGCTGCGCCGCACTGGTCGTCACGGCCGACTCCCCCGTGTTCGGCCGGCACCGGCGCGACATCGAGCACGGCTTCCACGACCTGCCCGCCGGTCTCGCCGCGGAGAACATGCGCGACCTCGCCGGCCGGGGGCTCCTGGACATCGCGATGTCGGCCGAGGTGTCGTGGGAGCACCTCGGCCGGCTGCGCGGGATGACGTCGCTCCCGGTGTGGGTCAAGGGGATCCTCCACCCGGCCGACGCGGTCATCGCCGTCGAGCAGGGGGTCGCGGGGATCTTCGTGTCCAACCACGGCGGCCGCCAGCTCGACCTCGTGCCCGCCGCGCTCGACGCGTTGCCCGCCGTCGTCGACGCCGTGGCCGGACGAGTGCCGGTCGTGCTCGACGGCGGCGTGCGCAGCGGCGGCGACATCGCCCTCGCACTGGCGCTGGGCGCGTCGGCCGCGGGGATCGGCAGGCCCGTGCTGTGGGGACTGGCGGCGGACGGCGAGGCCGGCGTGCGGCGGGTGCTCGACGTCCTGCACGACGAGTTCCGGCACGTCCTCACGATGTGCGGCGGCGAGCTGACCCGCGACATGGTGGTGGCGCGGTGCTGAGCCGGCTGCCCGCGCGGGTGGTCGCGTTGCGCGCCAAGGTGTTCGAGAAGGTCAACGGCGACAACGCCATCACGTTCCCCAACGACCAGGTCGGCCCCGACCGCTTCCAGGAGCTCTACGGCCACCCCGCCGCCAACGGCCGCAGCAGGGGCGCCGGGCTCTCGGACCTGTTCTGGTACTGGCTCGCCCCCGGACCCGAGGTGCACCAGGAACACCTGGAGGCCGGGCCGCGCTACGACGACGTCGCCCGCACCACCCGCGCCTTCCTCGCCGGGCCGAGCGCCGAACTGTCCGCCGCCGCTACCCGCTGCACCGCCAAGGTGCTGGACGAGGTCCTCACCGGACGGGTCACCTCGGTGCGGCTGCGCGAGCTGATGATGCCGGTGTGGGCCGAGTACTTCCACGAGCTCGTCTTCGGCGAACCGTGCCCGCGCCACGCCCGCGACCTGATCGTCGCGCACGCCACCGACGTCGTGACCTCGTTGAAGTGCACGAGCTTGCGCCACCCCGCCCGCCGCGCCCGCCTCACCCGCTACCTGCGCGCACGGCTCGCCGACGTCCGGCACCCGCTGCCCGCGACGCTGTCCGAGACCGAGCAGGTCCACTACCTGCAGGGCACCTACTTCAACACCGCCGTCGTGCAGATGTCCGAGGCGATGGCCCACCTGCTGCTCGCGCTCGCCCAGCACCCCGAGGTGGCCGGCCGCGCGGGTGACGACCGGTACTTCGCCCACGTCCTCGACGAGACCTTCCGGCTCTACCCGCTGTTCGGCATCGCCCACCGCATCACCACCGCCGACATCGTGCTCGACGACGGCGTCTCGTTCCCCGCGGGTTCGGTGCTGTGCTTCAGCTACCCCGACTACCACGCCACCGGCTACCCCGACCCCGACGTGTTCGACCCCTCCCGGTGGGAGGGCACGGCGGCCCGCCACGAGCACCACATCCCGTTCGGCGTCGCCACCAACCGCCCGTGTCCGGCCTGGCGGGTCTCCCCCGTCCTGATGCGCGCGTCCGCACGGGAGGTCCTGCGCCGCGTCACGCTGCACTCCTCGGTCACGCACACCCGGTCGCTGCCCAGCCGCGGGCCGTGCCTGCTCGTCCGCCACGGCCCGCCGCCGCGGCTCCGGCTCGCGTTCCTGCGCGTGCGCGACCGCTGGGAGGACGTGGGCCGCAGCGTCGTCCAGCTCGTGCTCGGCACCGCGATGGTGCTGCACGCCCACCGGCTCCGGCCCGCGGGCACCTACTTCGACACGCACGACACGCAGGGCTGCCCGGTCCGGCACTGACCCCAGGAGATCACCCGTGAACCAGATCCACTTCGCGTTGCAGGTCTTCGCCGCGCTCGCGGTCGTGCTCGCCGCGACCACGCTGTGCGGGCGCCTCGCCCTGCTGGTCCGGCAGCCCAGGGTGGTGGGCGAGATGGTCGCCGGCGTCCTGCTCGGCCCCGCGCTGTTCGGCGCCGTCGCGCCCGGCGTGCAGGCCCAGCTCTTCCCCGCCGACGTCAAGAGCACCCTGTACGTGCTGAGCACGATCGGCCTGACGTTCTACATGTTCCTCGTCGGGTCCTCTTTGGACCACAAGCTGACGACGGGGGCCAACGCCCGCAAGGCCGGGGTGCTCGCCGTGTCCGGCATCGTGCCCACGTTCCTGCTCGGCGCCGGCGCGGCGGTCGTCTTCTACGACTCGCTCAGCCCCGAGGGGACGAGCATGTGGGTGTTCATGCTGTTCATCGGCGGCGCCCTGTCCATCACCGCCTTCCCCATGCTGGCGCGCATCCTGCAGGAGCGCGGCATCGCCAACACCCCGATCGGCGGCCTCACCCTGGTCGCCGCGGCGATCGACGACGCGGTGGCGTGGGCGTTCCTCGCGCTGATCATCGCCGTCGGCGCGTCCGGCAGCCCGTCCGGCGCGCTGAAGACGATCCTGGGCGCGGCGATCTTCGCGACGCTCATGCTGACCGTGGGCCGCAAGTGGCTCGCCAAGCTCGGCGAGCGCGCGGAACGCGACGGCAAGCTCAGCCGCGACATGATGGCACTGATCCTGTTCATCGTGCTGCTGTCCGGCTGGTACACCGACTGGATCGGCGTCTTCTCGGTGTTCGGCGGGTTCATCACCGGCCTCGCGATGCCGAAGTCGCCGGTCGTGCGCCAGGAGCTCGAGACGAAGCTGACCGACCTGAACTCCATCCTGCTGCTGCCGGTGTTCTTCGCGTTCAGCGGCCTCAACACCCGCGTGGACGGCTTCGGCTCCGGCGGCGCCCTGTGGTTCCAGCTGGCCGCGATCATGCTGGTCGCGTTCGTCGGCAAGTACGTCGGCTGCGGCTTGGTCGTGAAGGCGCAGGGCTACTCGTGGCGCTACGCCTCCGCCGTCGGCGGCCTGATGAACGCCCGCGGCCTGATGATCCTGATCTTCATCAACATCGGACTGGCCTACGACCTGGTGACGCCGGAGATGTTCGCGATCCTCGTCGCGGTCGCGATCGTCACCACGGCCGCCGCGATGCCGATCTACCGGGCGTCGCTGCCCGACCACCTGGAGGCGCAGGCGAACGTCAAGCCCTCCCCCGCACCAGTTCCGTGAGCCGCTGGACGACGGCGGCCGGGTCCGGCATGTCCGCGATCTCGGCCGCCGCCGTCAGCGCCACCCGCTTCGCCGCGTCGTCGCCGAGCAGCCGCCGGGCCGCGGTCTCGACCGCGTCCGCGGTGACCTCCGGCCCGACGAGCTTCGCCCCGGCTCCGGTCTCCACGAGCACGTCGGCGTTGACGAACTGGTCGGCGCCCTGCGGCAGCACGAGCTGCGGCAGCACGAGCTGCGGCAGCCCGGTGGCCAGCGACCCGAGCGTGGTGCCGGTGCCGCCGTGGTGCACCACGAGCGCGGCCCGGCGCAGCACGCTCGCCTGCGGCACGAACGCCGCGACGGTCACGTTGCCCGGCACCTCGCCCAGCAGCGCGGGGTCGCCGGGACCCACCGCGACCAGGACGTGCACCGGGAGCCTGGCCAAGCCCTCGACGGCGGCCCGGAGCACAGCCGTGTTGACGAACGCCACCGTGCCGAGGGTCAGGTAGACCAGCGGCCTCCCGGACGGGATCTCCGGCATCGGCACGTCGAGGTCGAACGGTGCCGGGCGCTGCCGGATGACCGTGGACACCTTCAGGACCTGGGGGTCGCGGACGGTGTCCGGCCAGAGGTCGATCACGGCGTCGCCCAGCATCAGGTCGGCCGGCTGCTCGTCCCACAGCCACGCCATGTGCTCCGCCGCCGCCGCCTGGACCTCCGGCGGCATCGAGCGGCCGATCACGTGCGACACGAACGGGATCCCGGCGTCGCGCGCGGCCTTGGCGGCGCCGACGTCGCTCTGCTCGTAGACCACCAGGTCCGGCCGGACCCGCGGCAGCAGCGGCGCGAGCCCGGCGAGCGTCGCCCTGGGCAGTACGTCGGCGAACATCGCGACCAGCACGGTGACGACGTCCGCGCCGGGGTGCCGCGTGCGCGCCTCGGTCTCGGCCTCCGCCACCGAGATCCCCGCCGCGTGCGCCTCGAACCCCAGTGCGCGGACGCGGTCGACGAAGCCCAGGCCGGTCGCGAACACGACGTCGTGGCCGGCCTCCCCGGCCGCCCTGGCGAGCGGGACCAACGGGAACAGGTGGCCGTAGGCCGGGCGGCACGAGAAGAGGATGCGCACCCCCGCGACTCTAACGATCTTCACTACTGCGGAGGGTTTCTTTTGGTCAACACTGAAATTATAGAGTTCAGTGTGCAGCCCGATGAATAGGCTCTGGAGCATGGACAGCAGCCGACAGGCCCGCGTGCGTCAGGCGTTCGACGACTTCTTCGCACCCACGAGGCCGAAGCCGCAGAGCTGGGTGCTCGACCTGTTCCGGCGCACCGCCTCCACCGTGCCCGCCTACGGGAAGCTGTTGCGCGAGAACAGGATCGACCCCGCGAGCGTGACGACGTCCGAGGACTTCCAGCGGCTGCCGCTGCTCGACAAGCAGAACTACCACGAGCGGTACCCGTTGCCGGAGCTGTGCCGCGGCGGCGACCTGACGGGCTGCGACATGATCGCCGTGTCGTCGGGGTCGAGCGGCCGGCCGACGATCTGGCCGCGGGCGCTGGAGGACGAGCTGCACGTCGCACGCCGGTTCGAGCAGGTCCTCGTCGACGGGTTCCACGCGGACGAACGCCCCACGCTCGCCGTCGTGTGCTTCCCGCTCGGCACGTGGGTCGGCGGGCTCTTCACGCAGGCGTGCGTGCGACACCTCGCCGCCAAGGGGTGCCCGATCACCGTGGTGGCACCGGGCAACAACAAGGCGGAGATCCTGCGGGTGCTGCCGGAGCTGGCGCCGCACTTCGAGCAGGTCGTGCTGCTGGGTTATCCGCCGTTCGTCAAGGACGTGGTCGACACCGGGGTCGCGGAGGGCGTCGACTGGGCGGCGAAGTCGATCAAACTGGTGCTCGCCGGCGAGGTGTTCAGCGAGCAATGGCGCGATCTCGTGTCGCAGCGGGCCGGAATTCCCGACCCGCTCACGGACGTCGCGTCTCTTTACGGCACAGCCGATTCCGGAGTGCTCGGCAACGAAACCGCGCTGTCGGTGGGAATTCGCCGGTTCCTCGCGTCGCGGCCCGGCCTCGCGCGCGAGGTCTTCGGTGACTCGCGGCTGCCGACGCTGGTGCAGTACGACCCGGCGAGCCGGTTCTTCGAGGTGCACGACGGCACGCTCGTGTTCACCGCCGACGGCGGGATTCCGCTGGTGCGCTACCGGATCGCCGACGAGGGCGGGATCTTCGCGCACGACGAGCTGCTCGCGTTCTGCGCCGGGCACGGCTTCACTCCCCCGCCAGGACCGGAGCTGCCGTTCGTGTTCCTGTTCGGCCGGTCGCTGTTCACCGTGTCGTTCTTCGGCGCGAACGTATACCCGGAGAACGTGACCGTCGGGCTGGAACAGCCCGGGATCAGCGACACCGTGACGGGCAAGTTCGTGATCGAGTCGGTCGAGGACGCCGACCGCGACCGGGTCCTGCGCGTCACCGTCGAGACCGCGCCGGGCAGGACGGCGGACGCGGCGGCGGTCGCCGAGTCGATTCGCGAGCAGCTGCTCCGGCTCAACAGCGAGTACGCGCACTACGTCCCGGCGGAGCGGCAGCTGCCCGAGGTCGTGCTGCGGCCGCACGGCGATCCGGAGCACTTCCCGGCCGGCGTGAAACACAGGTACACCCGACGATCGTGAAATGCGGTTTTGCGCCACGGAGCAATAGCTTTTCCGGACTTCCTCTTCCTGCTTAGAGTTGGCCCCGGCCGAATTCATTGACTGGGGTGGGAGGAATCCTTGAGGTTCGTTCGGCGTTTTTTGATGGCATTGCTGCCGCTCGTGGTGCTGGTGGTCGCGGGGCTCGCTGCCCCGAGCGCGCAGGCAGCGGCACCGGGTGCGCAGACCGCCGCGGTGAGCGCCGCCGCCACCGACTCCGAGACGGGCCAGGCGCTCGCCGCCTGGGACTGCAACACCGGCAACGTCTGCTTCTGGACCGGCTTCGGCGGGACCGGCAGCAGGTGCATGTGGGACGTCGCCGACTCCGACTGGACGTCGGGCACCATCAAGTGCTCGTGGGCGACGACCAAGGAGGTCAAGTCCGTCTACAACCGCGGGACGTCCTCCGCCAAGGGCGTCGTGTTCTACCGCAACACCGGGTACAACAACCGCATCGGCTGCACGAAGCAGGGGCAGAAGGGTGACCTCGCCGGCACCTACCAGGTGCGGTCGCACCAGTGGACCAGCGGCTCCTGCGGCTGATCACAGTTGACGCGCGGAAACCGGTTCCCCGGCCCCAGCCCCGGAACCGGTTTTCGTTGCGGAATTCGGCGGAGTGACAAGACCAGTATTGTGATCCACGGTGACCTGGCCTGGGGAGGTTGCTGTGTTGCGCATCCATTTTTCCGCGAAGGATCTGGAGCGTACGCAGGTAGCAGAAAGGGTGGATCCGCTCTGGGAAATGGTGTTCAGCTGGCTGCGGCTGACCGAACTGGACTGCGGCCTGATGCTGCAGCCGTGGTTGCGCGACATCCGGCGCAACGGTGACCGCGACGTGATCAGGTCCGGCGTGCGCATGTGGTCCGTGCTCGCGCCGCTGGGGCCGTACTTCCCCGACCTGCTCACCCCGCCGGAGGGCTCGCTGGGGCTGGGGAGCGCGCTCGACGCGATCCGGTCGACACCGCGTCACCGGCTGAAAGACGAGTTCCGGTTGCTGGACGACGTCCGTCCGACTCCGTCGTGGACCCGTCCGGTGGCCGCGGGCGACGGTGCGGCGCTGCTGGAGCTCACCGAGGCGATGGCCCGCTACCACGGCGCCGTCGTCGAGCCCTACACCTCGATGATCGAAGAGGCGGTCGAGACCGACCGCGTGCACAGGACGGGCGTCGCGGGCGACGTCGACGCACTGCTGCGGGGCATGTGGCCGTTGATGAACTGGCGCGCGCCGGTGCTGGAGGTCCAGTACGCGTGCGACCGGGATCTGCACCTCAACGGGCGCGGGCTGCGCTTGGTGCCGTCGTACTTCTGCCGCGGCACCCCCGTCGCGTTCGCCGACCCCGGACTGCCGCCCACGGTGGTCTATCCGCTGCACCACGACTGGACGTGGCAGCGGCAGCTCGCGAGCGGACGCCGTCAGGAGGGGGCGCTCGCGGCGTTGCTCGGGACCACCCGGTCGGCCGTGCTGGCCGCCGTCGGTGCCGGTGCGACGACGACCGAGCTGGCGGAACGGCTGGGGGCCTCGCCCTCGTCGGTCAGCCGGCACACGACCGTGCTGCGCGAGGCCGGTCTGCTCACCACGGAGAGGCAGGGACTCTCCGTGCTGCACCAGAGGACGTTGCTCGGATCAGCCCTGCTGGGCAACAACTGAGGCTCGGCGGCGCGACCACAGCCCGATCACGCACGCGGCGACCGCCGCGCCCGTGAGCAGGACGTGGATCGCGCCGCCGAACCTCGTCGCGAACGTCACGTCCGTGCGCAGCGGCACGCTGTCGACCATCAGGGCGTCGGTGAACATCCCCGTGGACCGCACGACGCTGCCGTCGGGGCGCACCACCGCGCTCACCCCGCTGATCGCCGCGACCACGACCGCGCGCCCGTGCTCGATCGCCCGCAGCCGGGCCATGCCGAGCTGCTGGTAGGTCATCTCGCCGCGGCCGTACCAGGCGTTGTTCGTCGGCACGACGAGCAGCTGGGCGCCCGCCGCGGCGCTCTCGCGCAGGACGTAGTCGTAGGCGACCTCGTAGCAGATGCCGACGCCGACGCGGGTGCCGGCGATGTCGAGCACGCCCGGTTCGGTACCCGCCTCCAGGTCGGGCTGGTCGGCGAACGGCGTCACGAGCCGGGCGAGGTCGCGCAGCGGGATGTGCTCGGCGAACGGCACGAGCTCCTGCTTCGCGTACGACTCGCCCGCTCCGGTGCCGGGCTGCCAGGCGATGACGGAGTTCCGGTTGTCGCGCAGCGCGCTCACGAGCGTCGGTACGCCGAGGTCGGTGATGGCGCGGTCGAGCACCGGGTCGCGATCGCGGGTCCGGGTGGCGCTCTCCGGCCACACGACCAGGTCGGGCTTCGGCACCGAGCCGCCGCGGATCAGCGCGGCCAGCTCCGCGGTCTTGCGCAGGTGGTTGGAGCGCAGGGTGTCACCGGCGGTCAGCAGGTCGAGGCCGATGTCCGGCGCGTTGCCCTGCACGACCGCGACGGTGCGCTGCCCGTTCTGCGCGTCGACCGCGACCAGCGGGCCGACGGCGAGCGCGGCCGCGAAGGGCAGCAGCGCCCAGCCCCGCCGCCACTCGCGGATCCCCGGCAGCCAGGCGGCCAGCCCGAACCCGGTCACGACCACGGCGAACGTCACGAGCGGCGCGCCACCGACCACGGCGAGCCGGGCGAACGGACCGTCGACCTGCCCGAACGCGATGCGGCCCCACGGGAAGCCGTTGAACGGGATCAGGCCACGCGCGGTCTCCTGGAGCACGAACAGCAACGCCGCCCACACGGGAGCGCCCGGCAGACGTGCGACCAATGGCACCAGCGCCATGACGGCGGAGACGAACAGCGCCATCAACGCCGAGAGCACGAGCCACGGCCAGGGACCGAAGTCGTCGCCGAGGAAGTGCTGGATCCACCACAGGTGCGGCAGGAAGAACGCCAGCCCGAAGGTGAACCCGAGCCCGGCCGCACGCCGTCCGCGCACGTCCTTGAGCGCCAGCCACAGCACCACGAACGCCGGGACGGCGAGCCACCAGACCGTGCGCGGCGGGAAACTCAGCGCCAGCGCGCCGCCCGCCAGCGCGGCCGCGCCGTAGCGGCCGAGGTCAGCCCTGCGCAACGGACACCCGCGCCCGGCGCAGGACGAGGTACGCGGCCCCGACCAGTGCGATCCCGACGACGTAGGCCGTCACGAGCTCGGCCACGCGGCCGGTGAAGTTACCGGCGAGCGGCGGCACCAGCAGCGCGAACACGCCCACGAGCACGGCGACCCGAGTGCGCCACCTCCCCGCCGGCAGGCACGCGGCCAGCGGCAGCACGGCCCACAGCAGGTACCACGGCTGGATCACCGGCCCCAGCACCACGATCAGGCTCATCATCATCCCCAGCGCCGTCACCTCGGAGACCCCGCCGCGCAGCTGCCGGTGCACCACCACGGCCAGCCCGCACAGGATCAGCACGAGCCCCGCGATCCGTGCCGAGGAAATCATCGCCTGACCGGCTTGCGGCCCCGACACCGCACCCGCCAGGAAGCCCGGCCAGTTCGTCGGCGCCATCCAGCTGTTGATCTTCGACGGCGTCCCGAGCGCCTGCAGCCAGCCGAACCCGGTGCCGCCCGCGAGCGACGTCACGGCCGACACCGCGGCCGCCGCGGCGACCATGCCCGTGCCCGCCGCCAGGAACCGGACCGGGCCTCCGCCCAGCCGGCGGGCCAGCGCCGTGCCGACGACGGCGAGCGCGACCAGGGCGGGCAGCTTGACCTGCGCGCCCAGTCCGACGAGGACGACACCGGCCGCGAACGGCCACCACTTCAGCTCCGGCAGGGCCTGCACCGCGATGACCGTGCCGGAGAGCATCAGGCCGAGCATCAACGCGTCGTTGTGGACACCGCCGACGAGGTGCCAGAGCACCAACGGGTTCAGCACGCCCAGCCACAACGCCGTGCGCTCCTCGACGCCCGCCATCGCCGCGAGCCTCGGCACCGCCCAGACCACCAGCAGCAGGCCGAGCACCGCGACCAGGCGGTACAGGACTATGCCCGCCGTCGCGTCGCCGCCGGTGACTTCGGCGATCGCGCGTTCGATCGTGTTGAACAGGGGCCCGTACGGCGACGGCGTCTCACGCCAGTAGACGCCGACCCGCGCCACGGCCTCCGCGCTCGCGCCGGCCGCCGGGCTCATCACGTTGGGGTCGAGGCCGTTGGCGGCCACCTCGCCCTGCGCGAGGTAGCTGAACACGTCGGCGCTGAACAGCGGCGGCGCCACCAGCAGCGGGGCGCACCACCACGCGAGCGTGCGCCGCAGCCACTGCCCGTCCGGCCCGGTGCGGGCGAGCAGCGCCCAGGTGAGCACGACCAGTCCGGCACCCGCGATCGCGGCGCCCAGCGCGAGCGCCGTGCCTCTCGCGGCCCACGCGCCGGCGGTGAGCAGGAGCGCACCGCCGAACCCCGTCCAGCGCAGCAGTTCCGGGGTGTCGGTGGTGACCTGGGCGGGCCAGCGGTAGGTGACGGTCTGCACCGTGCAGAGGTTGCTGTGCCTCGCGGTCGGCGCGCGTCCGCCTGCGGTCGCGCTCCCACGTACGCCTGGAGGATGATCTTTTTTCGACCTGAGTAGGTCAACTTCCGGCGAAGTCGTGCGTCATCCACACGGTTCCCTTGGCGTCGCGGACGACCACGATGCCGATGCGGGTGGACGACCTGCTCAGGATGTTCTTGCGGTGGCCGTCGTTCGGGGGCTTCTCGTCGATCATGCCCTGGGTGAGGCCCAGCGCCATCTTGGAGATCGGGTCGACGGCGTCCTTGACCGGTCCGCCCATGCCGACGTTCTCCGCGACCGACGACCACTTCACGCCCGCCGCGGTGCTGCGTTCGCCGAGCCCGCTCTCGCCGGGGCACTGGTGCGACAAACCACAGCCGTTGGCCATCATCGCCCTGGTGTGGCGGTCGGCGGCCGCGACCAGCGCGGGGTCGACCGTCAGCGCGGGCAGACCGGCACCGGCCCTGGTGTCGTTGATCAGCGCGAGGACGCGTTCCTCGGGCGTCGGCACGCGCACCGGTTCCGGCGTCGGGGTCGTCGTGGTCGTGGTCGTCGTCGTGGTGGTGGTGGTAGTTGTCGTGGCGGACGACGGGGTGGCGGAGGAGACGGGCGGTTCGGTCGAGCCGGTGACCGTGGCCGAGGTGACGCTGGTGCTCTGGATGGCCACGACGACCGGCGGGTCGGACGGGCGCAGCACCAGCACGCCGGTGACTCCCAGCACCGCGCACACGGCCGCGGCGCCCGCGGCGGCGAGCAGGGGCTTGGTGGAGACGAACCCGGCGAGCTTCACGAACGGTCCTGTCGATTCGGCGAGGTGGGCGGCGGTGTGCGCGACGGGCGTGACGTCGCCCAGGTTCTCGAGCAGTCGCGGCAGGTAGGAGGCGGGGACGGTGAGCAGTGCCGCGCCGGTGAGGATCCGTTCGACCGGCATGGCGTCGTCCACGCCGCGCCGGCAGCGGCCGCACTCGTCGACGTGCCGCAGGAGCCGCTTGCGCCACAACGGGCTCGGCTCGCCGTTCCAGCCCTGCGCCGCCCGGTCGAGGTTCGCGCACCTCGGCTCCACCGACAGCGCGCGCACCAGGTGCCGGACCGTCTCCAGCCGCCCCTTGAGGCGGCTGACCCGCACCGTGACGGCGTGGGCGTTGAGGTCGAGCGCGTCGGTGACCTCGGCCCGCGTCAGCTGCCCGACCCGTTCGAGCGTCCACAGTGCCAGCAGCTCGCGGTCGGCGGGGTCGAGCCACCGCGCCGCCTCGTCGACCTCGCGCCGCTGCTGGGCGAAGTGCAGCCGGGAGAGGGCGACCTCGACGAACTCGGCGCCGGGATCGGCCCGGTCGTACTCCTCCAGCGGCGCAGGCGCCATGTCCCGGCGCCGGTAGTGCTCGCGCACCTGGTTGATCGTGACGGCCACCAGCCACGACCGGAACCGGTCGGGCTCCCGCAGCGCGTCGATGCCGCGGATCACGCGGACCATCGTCTCCTGCACCACGTCGTCGACGTCGGCATCGGCGTGCAGCGCCCGACCGGCGACGTTGTAGACCAGCGGCAGGCAGGCCGCGACCACGGCGTCGAGCGCCGCCCGATCACCGGCCCGCGCGGCCTCGACCTGCTCCGCGTCCACCTGCCCCAGCCACTCCCGACCCGTCACGTCCGCACCCTTCGCCCGACGACTTTCCGTACGCCCTGGGGAGACCGGCGAGTCTCACGTCAGGTCACAGAAAGAGGGCGAATTGGTGAGCCAGGTCACACGCGACGGTGGCCACTGCGGGCCGGGCGTGGCTCAGGACAGCTCGGCGATGATCTTCTCGATCCGCCGCGCCCGCGTCGCGGGCTGTTTCGCCGCCGCCACCGCCTCGGCCCGTTGCCGTTGGTTGCTGTAGGACAGGGCGGTGAACGCGGCGCGGGCGGCCGGGTTCTGCTCCAGTGCCGCGGCGAGGTCGTCGGGCACCTCGACAGTGCGTTCGGCCAGGTCCGGTTCCAGCGCGACCTCGACGGTGTCGCCGGCGGCGACACCCGCGGCCTCCCGGTTGGCGGCACTGAGCGGCAGCAGGAAGACGCCGTCGCGCACGGCGACCGTGCTGCGGTAGGTGTGGCCACCGATGGTGACCGTCACCTGCGGCTTCCTGCCCTGGCCGAGGGCCTCGACGACGTCGGCCGGAACGCGCAGGCCGGTCGCGGTCTTGCCGCCGAGCTCGACGGTCGTGGTGAACGTGTGGCGCGCCAAGGTCCGGCCTCCCGGGGTCGACAGTCCACCCGGGATGGTAGGCACGCGGTCACCGCACCGCAGGCCGGCGGACGTGGACCAGTGCCACGCCCAGCGTTCCCAACGCCGCCAGGCCGGCCAGCACGTAGGCGTTGCCCGCCACCGACTCCAGCGGCGTCCACCGCAGCTCCTGCCCTTCGCCGCGCGGCACCAGCGCGAACAGCCATCCCGTGCCCAGCACCACGACCGCCGCAGCGAGGACGAACCGGCGCCGGGCGAGCAGGACCGCGCACAGCGGCGCCACCCACACCCAGTGGTGCGTCCACGAGATCGGGCTGACGAGCAGCCCGGCGAACGCCGTCACCAGCACCGCCGCCACCGGGTCGCCGCGCAGGTGGAAGGCGCGCGCTACGCAGGCCGCCACGGCCAGCACCATCAGGACGAGCACGGCAAGCAGCACCGGAGAGCCGTCCGCGGCGCGGTGGACCAGGCCGCTCACCGACTGGTTGCCCCACCACGCGTTGCCGCTCGCCTTGTTCGCGCCCAGCATCTCCGAAGTCCAGTACCGGACCGCGTCGCCGGGCAGGAGCACCAGTCCCGCGACGGCGAGCCCGCCGAACGCGGCCAGCGCCCTCGCCGCGTCCCGGGGGCGTCCGGTCACCAGCAGATGCGCCACGAAGACCAGCGGCGTCAGCTTCACCGCCGCGGCGACGCCGACCAGCACCCCGGAGAACCGGGACCCGCGCAACGCGAGGACGTCCACCAGCACCAGCGCCATCAGCAGCACGTTGACCTGCCCCAGCCCGACGGTCCGCCAGACCGGTTCCAGGCACAGCAGCAGCGGCAGCGACCACGCCGCTCCCCCGGCGAGCCGGACCGAGGCGCCCAGCGCCGTCACCGTCCCGGCCGCGAGCACTCCCCACGCCAGCTGCACGGGCAGGGCGGCCAGGGGCAGGAACACCACGGCGGCGATCGGCGGGTAGGTGAACGGCAGGGCGGGTGACCAGTCCGGGATGGCCGCCAGCGGGGCGTAGAGCGGCTGTCCGTGGAGCAGCGCCAGCGCACCCGCCCGGTACACCCCGCTGTCCACTCCCAACGGTCGCCCGAAGATCCACCACACAACCGACACCAGGAACAAAACCGCAGCTGGAAGGGCTGATTTGAGCACCAGGCCGACGCTAGGAGCGATGGCGCCGGACCACGTCCCGCCCGAGTGGTGTCCTGCCGTGCCCCGCCGGTACCGGTCCGGCCGGGCCCGTACCCCGGTACTACCCGGCGGGCACCACCAGGCCGCACTCGTAGGCCAGCACCACGGCCTGGGCCCGGTCGCGCAGACCGAGCTTGGTCAGCACGCGGCTCACGTGGCTCTTCGCGGTCTGCTCGGCGATGGTCAGCGCGCCCGCGATCTCCGCGTTGGACAGTCCCCTGGCGATCAGCCGCAGCACCTCCACCTCGCGCGGGGTGAGGTGCCGCAACGCCGCGTCCGACGGCTTCCCCGGCGCGCGGTCGGCGTAGGCCGCCACCAGCCGCCGGGTGACCGACGGGGCGAACAGGGCGTGTCCCGCGGCGACGACGCGCACGGCGTTGATGAGGTCGGACAGCGGCGCGTCCTTGAGCATGAACCCGCTGGCGCCCGCGCGCAGCGCCCCGTAGACGTGCTCGTCGAGGTCGAACGTGGTCAGCACCAGCACCTTCGGCGGCGCGTCGCCGGACCCGACGATGTGGCGGGTCGCCTGGAGCCCGTCCATCACGGGCATCCGCACGTCCATCAGCACCACGTCGGGCGCGAGGTCGCGGGCCAGCGCCACCGCCTCGGCGCCGGTGCCCGCCTCCCCGGCGACCTCGACGTCGGGCTGGCTGTCCAGGGCGACGCGGAAGCTCTCCCGGACCATCGCCTGGTCGTCGACCACCAGCACCCTGATCGTCACGCGGTGTCCTCCCGGTGCAGCGGCAGCTCCGCGACCACCTCGAAGCCGCCGTCGGGGGTGCGTCCGGCGGTGAGCTCGCCGCCGAGCACGCGCACCCGTTCGGCCATGCCGGCCAGGCCGTGCCGGGGACGGGCGGGGTCGTCGTCGAGCACGGGCCGGGTCGCGGCGGCGTTGCGCACGTCCACCCACAGCACGCCGCCGCTCTCGGTGATCTCGACCGAGACCGCTCCGCCGGGCGCGTGCCTCCCGCTGTTGCTCACCGCCTCCTGGACGATCCGGTACGCCGACAGCCCGACACCCGCGGGCACCGGTCCGGCGTCCGCGCGCAGCGTGATCTCCGCGCCGGCCTGGCGAAACCGGGCCACCAGGTCGTCCACGTCGGACAGACCGGGTTGCGGCGCGGTCCCGTCGCCGTCCCCGTCGCGCAGCACCACGAGCATCCGCCGCATCTCGGTCAGCCCGTCGCGGGCCAGCCGCTGGAGCACGTCGACCTCCTCGCGCACCTCCGGCGCCAGGCCGGGCAGCCGGTACTGCACGGCATCGGCACGCAGGACCAGCGCGGACATGTGGTGGCTGACGACGTCGTGCAGCTCGCGGGCGATGCGGGTGCGTTCCTCCAGCGCGACCAGCCGGGTCTGCTCGGCGTGGCGCAGGTCGTCCGCCTCGCGGCGCCGGCGGACCGCGTTGCCCAGCACCACCGCGCCGGCCGCGAGCAGGCCGGGCAACCCCGCGTCACCCCAGTCGTCGAGTCGCGGCCAGGTCGCCGCGAACGTGACCGCGAGGACCACCGCCACCACCGGGACGTCGTGCCGCAGGGCGACCCGGTAGAGCAGGAACCCGGCCGCGACCGTCAGGCCGAGGGTCCACGGCCAGCCCCACTCCAGCTCGGGGCCGGTGCGGCCTTCGTAGACACGCGGAAGCAGGAGGACCAGCAGCACCGCGAGGAACCAGGACACCATCAGGTTCCGCGCCGCGAGCAGCACCGGTATCGCAGTCGCCACGCCGCAGGCCAGGTTCACCCCGTGCAGGCCGTCCGGGCGGTACAGGAACGTCGGGACGATCGCGAGGAGGAAGCACACGACCGCCATGAGGTGCGTCGCCGTGATCCGGCGGGCCACCGCTGACCTGATGCCGCGCAGCCCTTCCACACGTCCACGGTAGCGGGCCGGTCACCGCCGCAGGACGTCGTGGGTGCTCAACGTGATCCGGTAGCCGAACAACAGCAGGCCGTGCAGCAGGAACAGCCACAGCCCGATCGCCGCCACCGCGCCGGGGACGGCCAGGCCGCCGTACGGGATCGCCCAGTCCACCGGGATCGCGAGGAACACCACGAACCCGTGCAGGAAGCCCGTGAGCGTCCCGCCGAGCAGGAGCGCGGCCCCCACGACCGTCCTGACCGGCAGGGCGACCGGCCCGACGAAGGCGAACACCAGGCCGACGGTCACGCAGATCGGGACCAGGTCGAGGTGGAACGACAGCACGACGCCCAGCACGGCGGACCAGCCGCCGGCGTCGTAGAGCCGGGCGACCTGCGGGGCGAACGCCAGCGGCAGCGCCACCAGCAGCGGTGCGAGCAGCAGCACCGGCAGGAACGTGATCCGCCCTGCCCACCCGGTCCACTTGGTCACGCCCTCCCCGGCCGCCTGCACCAGCGCACGGCGCAGTCCCTCGCCGTAGAGCGTCGCGGGGACCAGCGATGCGGCGAGCAACGGCCAGGACGTGGTCGTCGCCGCCTCCGCCAGCTGCACCAGCACGGCGGTCGGGTCGTGCGCCTGCGGCAGCGCACCGCCCGCAGTGCGCGCGCCGTCGACCACGAGGTCCGGACCGAACAACAACGCCACGCCGCGCAACGCGATCAGCAGCAGCGGCACCAGGCCGAGGGCGGAGAAGAACGTCAGGCCCGCGGCCCACAGCAGGAGGTCCCGGCCGCGCAGCGCGCTCGACGTGGCCGCTGCCACGGCGCGGAGTACGTGCATGATCGCCCTGTACCCGAACCTGCGCGGGATCACCCCTCCGCCTACGGTGGAGGCATGACCGGTGACGAGGCGAACCCAGTCGCCGGCTGGTCCCGGCTGCACGGGGAGGACGTGTCCGGCAGCAGGCTCGTCGTCGGCTGGCTGCGGCTCGTGCACGCGCTGGCGCGGCCGCTCGACCGGGTGCACCCCGACGTGCTGTCGGTGGCCGGGGTGATGGTGGCCGCCGGTGCGGTCGCCGCGGCCGGCGCCGGTGGCCGGTGGGCCCTGCTGGCGTTGCTGCTGGTGGTGGCGACGGGGGTGCTCGACGGGCTGGACGGCGCGGTCGCGTTGCGGACCGGCAAGGTGCGGCCGCTGGGCGCGGTGGTGGACGCGGTCGCGGACCGGCTGTCCGACCTGTCGCTGCTGCTGGTCCTCCTGGTGCTCGGCGCCGAGGCGTGGTGGTGTGCGGTCATCGGCGTGACGGTGCTGCTGCACGAGTACGCGCGGGCGAAGGCGCAGGCCGTCGGCATGGCGTCGGCGGGCGCGATCACGGTGGCCGAGCGTCCCACCAGGATGATCGTCGTCGCGATCGCCTGTGCCGGAACGGGTCTGGCGCCCGGTGGCACGCCGGTCACCGGGTGGGGCTGGGCCGCCGTGTCGGCCGTGGTGTGGGCCGGGTGCGCGGTGGTGGGGTTCGGCCAGCTGGCGGCCGGCATCCGGCGCGCGCTCACCGGCCGGCCGTGGACGGGACCGTTCGCGTCAGGCCGGTCCGACCAGGTTCGCGACGATTCCCGCTGACATCGCCACGAGCGGCAGCCCGCCGCCCGGATGCGCCGACCCGCCGACGAGGAACAGGCCCGGCACCGGGGCGCGGTTCGCGGGCCGCAGCAGCGCCGCCCGCGGTCCGTTCGACGACGAGCCGTAGATCGACCCGCCCACCGCGCCGGTGTCCCGCTCCCAGTCGGCCGGGGTGCGGATCTCCCGCCACCGCACCCGGTCCCGGACGTCGAGCCCGCGCTCGGCCATCACCCGCAGCACCCGGTCCGCGTAGGAGTCGGCGAGTCCGGGCGCGGTCCAGTCGACGTCTCCCTGCCGTGGCGCGTTGACCAGCACGAACCACGCCTCGTCGCCGTCCGGCGCGATGGCCGGGTCGTCCGGTGCGCACACGTAGACCGTCGGGTCCGGCACGGGACGCGGGTGGCGGCCGAAGATGGAGTCGAACTCGTCGTCGTAGTCGGCGGGGAACAGCACGCGGTGGTGCGCCGGGTCCGGTGTCCTGCCCCGCAGCGCGAGCAGCAGCACGAACCCCGACAGCGACGGCTGGGTCCCGCGCAGCATCCGGCGGGGACGGCGCGAGCGCCGGTCGGCGAGCAGCTCGCCGTAGAGGTGTTCGGCGTCCACATCGGACACCACGACGTCGGCGGGACGCCGTTCCCCGTCCCGCAGGCGGACTCCGGTGACTCCCCCGCCGCCCGACTCGACGGCGGTGACCGCGGCGTTGAACCGGAAGCGCACGCCGAGCTCGGTGCAGCGGCCGAACAGGGCGTCGCCGAGCCGGCGCAGCCCGCCGCGCACGTACCAGCCGCCGAACCGCTGCTCGATGAACGGCACCACCGTCATCAACGCGGGCGTCCGGCGGGGGTCGGACCCGCTGTAGGTGGCGTAGCGGTCGAGCAGCATGCGCAGCCGCGGGTCGCTCAGCCGCCGCTCCCCCACCCCGCGCAGCGTCCGCCACGGCGCGATGGCCATCAGGTCGCGGACGCTAGCGGACCGGCGCAGCAGGTCGCGGACACCGCCCAGCGGGTTCTGCAGCACCGGTTCGCCCACGAGGTCCCACAACCGTTCGGCATCGGTGAGCACCGCGCGCCACTGCCGGGCGGCCTCGGCTCCGAACGCGTCGGTCAGCGCCGCCTCCACCCGGTCCTCGGCGTGCGGCAGGTCGAGCCGGGTGCCGTCCGGGAAGTGGTAGCGGCAGGTCGGCTCCACCGGGACGATGTCCACCAGGTCGTCGAGCGGAGCGCCGGTGGCCGCGAAGAGGTCGCGGTAGACGTGCGGGAGCGTCAGCAGCGACGGTCCGGTGTCGAACGTGAACCCGTCGCGCCGCAAGGTGCCGAGCTTGCCGCCGTGTGTCGCGGCCTGTTCGTACACCGTGACGTCGTGCCCGGCCTTCGCGAGCCGCGCGGCCGCCGCCAGGCCGCCCATGCCGGCGCCGATCACCGCTACCCGTGCCATGTCAGCTGCTCCCCCGCAACGATCGGCCCTTCCACCGCAACGACCCCGCCCGCTTGGCCCGCCACGACCGCGCGACGAGCGTGAGCAGCACCCCCACCGACACCGGGTGCGCGAGGGCGTCGGGCCACCCGCGTCCGCCGGTGTGCCGGGCGGTCACGACCCTGGTCAGCACCCCGGCCGCGTAGCCGACGGCACCGGCGCGCGACCCCGCGAGCGCGGCGACCGGCGGCAGGACGTACAGCCACGCGAGCACGAGCGACAACGCCACCGCGCCCGCCGGGCTGCCGGTGGCCGACCACAGCGACTTCTCGTAGCCGTCGCGGACCTCGGCCCAGTCCTCGTACATCCGGCAGGACGCCACCGTGCTGCCGTCGACGACCACGCCGCGGCCGCCGCCGCGTTTGACCGCCCGCATCAACGCGATGTCGTCGAGCACCGCCGTGGCGATCCCGTCGAACCCGCCGCTGCGCTCGTAGGCGGCGGCGTCCACCACCAGGAACTGCCCGTTGGCCGCGGACAACGACGGCCTGGGCGAGCGTTCCGCCAGGCGCAGCGGCAGGAACACCAGCCACGACCACTGCAGCAGCGGCTGGACGAGCCGGGCCCCCACACCGTCGGCGAGCTGGCGCGGGAACGGCGACACCACGTCGAAGTCGTTGTCCCGCAACAACGCCACGGCCGCGGCGACGGCGTGCGGTGCGAGGACGACGTCCGCGTCCACGAACACCAGGACGCTGCCGCGAGCCAGCCGGGCGAGCTGGGCGCAGGCGTGGGGTTTGCCCGGAACGCCTTCCGTTGGCGGCGTCCCCGTGACGACGCGCACCCGTTCGTCGCCGCCCGCGACCCGGCGCACCTCGTCGGCGGTGCCGTCGGTCGAGCCGTCGTCGAGCACGACGACCTCCAGCCCGGGGACACCGCGCTGGGCCAGCAACGACTCGATGGTCGGCGCGATGCGGTGTGCCTCGTCCCGTGCGGGCACGAGGACCGACACCGCTTCGCCGCACTCGGGCGGGTCGGCGTCCGGAACGCGCATCAGCCGGGCGTTCACGATCGCGTGGGCTGCGGCCGCGACGGACCCGACGGCGGCACCGCGCACCGCCGCGTGGAGGAACCGGTTCACCGATGCGCCCGCCACAGCGCCACCGCGAACGGCAACGCCACCAGTCCCATCAGCACACCGGCGACCAGCGACACCACGGGACGCCCGAAGAACGCCGCGTGCGCCCACACCGAGGACCCGTAGGTCCACAGGTAGAGCATCGGCGCCGGACCGGCCCGCAGGTCGAGCTCGCGGGACACCCGCGGCTGTCCGACACCGCGGTGCAGAGCGGCCATCATCAGCACCGCGACCAGCAGCCAGCCCGCGTAGTTCGTCAACGGGACGCCGCCCACGCCGGGAAGCCCGGGAGTGGGGTGCGTCCACACCCAGTGACCGGCGTCGACCATCTGCGGGTCGAGGAACACGTCCCACGACGCCAGTGCCCACGCCCCGACTCCGACGACCAGCCAGAACGGACGGTCCACACCGGACCGCGCCACGAGCGCGCGGCCGACGAGCAGCGCGGGCCAGCACATCATCACCCACGCCAGCGGCACGACGGCCGGCACTCCGACGACCTCCAGGCCGAGCGTGCCCGTGTAGCGGTACTCGCCGAACGGGAAGCCCGTGTGCACACCGATCGTCTCGGCCAGCAGGCCGCCACCCCCGGCGACCGCCACCAGCAACGCGGCCGCGCGCGGCCCGAACCGGGCGAGGGCGTCGCACACCGACGCCACCGCGAACGCGACCACCGAGGCGACCGTCGTGAAGATCCGCTCGTCCGGGTCGGTCATCGAGTAGACGATCTGCGCCAGCACGACGAGCGCGCCGAAGACCCACGCCACCGCGGCCAGCGCCCGCACTCCCCCGCGGCGGGCGGAGGTGCCCGGCCCGGCGTCGACGCTCACGCCGTCCTCCGCCGCCGGGCGGCCGCGCGCAGCAGCGGCACCCGGCCTTCGACGGGAACCGTCCAGAGGTCGGTCCCCGTGACGCCCCACCGGCCGAGCAGCCGGTTGGCGGCGGCGAAACCGGTGGTGGCCGCGCGTTCCATCAGCGCCACCGGCAGGTCGATCCGCACCAGGTCCCCGGCCAGCACCAGGAAGTCGTCGGGCGTGCTTACCCGCGGCCGGTCCGCGTAGCCGCCGGCCGGGAACAGCGGGCAGTCCTCGCGCCACTCGTGCCGTTCGTCGACGACGGTGGCGCCCCTGGTCTCCGGGTAGACCTCGGTCAGCTGCTCCCAAAGCCGCCGCCTGGCCTCGCCTTCGTCCACATCGGACGGGATCGCGTACCCGTGCAGCTCCACCACCGAGCCGCCGGTGCGCGCCGCCCACGCCCTGGCCTCGTGCTCGTAGTCGTCGAGCACGCTGACGTTGTCGAGCAGGTCGTAGCCGCTGGTGCCGATGAAACCGGGCCGCTTGACCGGCCGGTCGAGCCAGTACCGCGACACCAGGAACGGCGGCGCGGTGCGCAGTCCGGCCACCCGTGCCCGCCAGTCCTCGTCGCCGAGGTCGGGCGAGGTCTCCACGATCCGGCGCAGTCCGCGCACGTCCGCCGCGAGCACCACGGCGTCGGCGTCGAGCACCCCGTCGGCCGTGGTGACCGCGAAACGCCGGGCCTCGCCGCGCGCCACCGACTCGACGCCCACACCCGTGCGCACGTCGGCGCCCAGCTCGCGCAGGCGCTGGCCCAGCGGGTCCCACAGGCCGTGCGGGAACGGGTCCGCCGCGACGTCGAAGAGCAGTCCCTCGTTCGAGCCGAGGAAGTAGATGTGGAACATCACCGCGAGCTCGGCAGCCGACATCTCGCTCGGGTGCGCGAAGAAGCTGCGGGAGAACACCTCGAACGCCAGCGCGTGCGCGGCTTCCGGGAACCGGACGCGGTCGAGGTAGGCGGCGGCGTCGATGCCGTCGAGGTCGTCGTAGACGCCGGGAACGGAGACGTCCAGCAGCTTGAGGGCGGCCTCGGGGTTCATCTCCGGCAGGTCGCGCCAGCGGAACGTGGGGCTGCGCCGCAGGAACGCCAGCACGTTCCACGGCGCCGTGGTCGGCATGCCGGCGAACGAGTCGCGGTCGCCGCGCGCGTGCCACAGCGGGTAGTCCGGCATGGCCGTGAGGGCACGGCCGTCCGGGTCGACCCGCTTCAGCAACGAGCGCAGGTTGTAGTACTGCCGGAAGAACGCGTGGAAGCCGCGGGTCATGGTGACCTCGCTGCCGTCGGCGAGCCGCGTGCGCCACCCGCCGACCCGTCCACCGAGGTAGTTCTCGCGTTCGTACAACACCACTCGCGCACCGCGTTCCGCGAGCAGCGTGGCCGCCGCCAGACCGGCGATCCCGCCGCCCACGACCGCCACGACGGGCACGTCGCCGTCGAGCCGCGGCCGTCCCGCGGGCGCGGGGATCCGCACCGCCTTGCGATCTTTCATCGGTGCTCCCGTTTTCCGGCTGTGGGGCGTGCTGCGCCCCGCGACGGCCGCGTGGGCGAAGTCGCGATCAGTACGTCCTGGGACTGGTCGAGAAGACGGGACCGGCACCGGAGGTCCCCGGTGCCGATCCCGTGCTCACGCCTTCTCCGACCGTATGGGCAGTGCGGTCCGTCTGCACAACGGGAGCGGAGGGACGTCAGGCTTCGCGGCTCTGGTCGACCGCGACCACGTCGAGCACCTCGTCGAAGGACCCGTACGTGCGCTCCGGGACGGAGTGCAGCGCGTGCACGGTGTCCTCGTCGGCGTTGTTGCGGGACGCGTGGTCGACCAGCTGCCCCTTGTCCGCGGGGTAGGACACGTCGGTCAGCACCGTGCGCAACCGGTCGACTGTGGTCGTGTCGCTCATCGTTCTCCTCATGGCTCGGCTCCTGACGGGCACTGACTACCCGCGTTTCGCCGGGCCTAACGCGGATGTGCTCCAGCCGATCGGGGCCTCATGAGTACGATGTGACTGGTCAGCCGGATTTTATCGTTCAACTCGGAGCGTCCCGCCCGTGCGGCGCGCCCGTCGGCGTCAGGAGTGCCCGCAGTGGCGAAAGCGCCCGCCAGACCCGCTGCCCGCCGGTCCGGCCCGGTCACGATCGCCGACGTCGCCGCGGCCGCCGGGGTGTCCAAGCAGACCGTCTCGAACGTGATGAACTACCCGGAGAAGGTCCGCGAGCAGACGCGGGAACGCGTGCGGCGGGCCGTGGCGGAGCTGGGGTTCCAGCCGAACCGGCTGGCGCGGGCGTTGCGCTCCAGCTCGGCCGGGATGATCGCGTGCCGCATCGAGCCCGTGTCGTCGCACTCCCTCGCGCACCTGCACGACGTGTTCCTGCACGCGCTGGCCGAGGCCGGGCAGGCGGCCGGGCGGCACCTGATGCTGTTCGCCGCCGACGACGCGGAGAGCGAGGCGGCCACCTGCGTGCGGCTGGTGCGCACCGGGTCGGTCGAGGGCGTGGTGCTGTACAACGTGGTTCCCGACGACCCGAGGCCCGCGGTGCTGCTCGACGCCGGGGTGCCGTTCGCGTGCTTCGGCCGGTTCTCCGGCGCCGCCGACGCGACGGGCTGGGTGGACGTCGACAACGCGGCCGGGGTCGCCGCCGTCGTCGAGCACCTCGCGGAGGGCGGGCACGACCGGATCGGGTTCCTCGGGTTCCCGGACGGCCACCGGGTCGGCGACGACCGCGCGCACGGCTGGGTGACGGCCATGGACCGCCAAGGCCTGCTGGCCGGCAGCCACCGCCTCGACGTGCGCGGCGAGGACACCTGGACCAGCGGCGCCCGCCTGGCCCGCGACCTGCTCGACCGGCCCGGTGCGCCGACCGCCCTGGTCGCCGCCTCCGACACGCTGGCGGCCGGAGCACTCCAGGCCGTCCGCGACCTCGGGCTGGTGCCGGGCCGGGACGTGGCGCTGGTCGGGTACGACGACACCCCCTCGGCCGAGGTCCTCGACCTGTCCAGCGTCCGCCAGCCGATCCCCGAGGTGGGGCGGCGGATCGTCGAGGCCCTGTGCGGCGAGGACGGGGCGGTGGCGGCGCTGCTGCCGCCGGAGCTCGTCGTCCGCGGCTCCTCACGACGCCGGAGCTGATCCCGCAAATCGCGGTTGGATCGATCCACTGGCCGCCCGCACGCTGATCGTTGACAGTGCGAGAAATCCTGTGGTTGGGTTGGTCCACGCCAATTTTAACGATCATATTCGGCGACGAAGTCCACGCCGGTGCGCGCGCTCGGAGGGGAAGGCCCACCATGAAGACGCACAGCCGAAGGCGGCGCTGGCTCGCCACGACCCTCACCGCGGCCCTCGTCGTCGCCGGTGGCACGCAGGTGTGGAGCTCCGGCGACGCCCGCGCGTCGGTCACGCAGCACGACAGCGCCTCCATCGGCTGGGAGGGCGACTACTACGGCGTCCTCACACACAAGGACGGCAGCTTCGACGTCCACTCGGGACCGAACACGACGGTGCGGTTCGGGATCCACACCAACCCCGCCCGAGTGCAGTGGTTCAACGCCGGAGGGTTCTACCCCGCGCTCACCACGCAGTTCGAACGGGACAACAGCACCGTCACCATCACGAACTTCGGTGACAAGGTGACCATCGGCGGCCGGGACTTCGTCGCGATCTACTCACGGGTCCGCGTCGTCAACCACGACACCGTCGCCCACGTCCTCGACCCCGCGCCCTCCGGTGGCACGCTCGCGCTCACCCGCCCGTCGACCACCGTGCGGCCGGGGCAGACCACCGACTTCGACTACGTGATCGCGTCCGACCGGTTCGGGCAGGGCTACGCCTGGCCGTCGGCGACCGAGCTGGTGGCCGCGGGCGGCTACGACACCCACTACGCGCACATGAAGTCCCACTGGGACGGCAAGCTCGCCCAGATCGCGCAGCTCCAGCTGCCCGACCCGCAGCTCGCGAACGCCTACCGCGCCGGGTACGTCACCACGAACCTCGTCAAGGACGGCAACCGCCTCAACGTCGGCGAGAACGGCTACGACGCGATCTTCAACCACGACCTCGTCGGCATGCTGGTGCAGCTGCTGGAGGCCGGTGACCTGAACAGGGCGAAGGACTACCTGCCGACGCTGATCTCCCAGGACGACCCGAACGACGTCACCCGGATGTACCCGGACGGGACCTGGAAGTACAACTGGCCGTGGGCCGTCTACCTGCGCAAGACCGGCGACGCCGCGTTCGTCCGGGACAACTTCGCGACGATCCGGCAGACCGCGCACCGGATCGAGTCCGACGCCACCGGTCCCGGCGGGATCATGAAGGCCACCAACGCGGTGGACGCGCCCGGCTACTGGACCGTCGACAACCAGTCCGCACTCCTGGGCCTGCTGACGTACAAGTACATCGCCACAACCCTCGGCGAGACCGCGGAGGCGTCCTGGGCCGGCCGGTTCTACGACACGCTCCTGCGCGCGGTGAACGCGCGGCTGAACGCGACCATCTCGGCCAACGGCCTGTCGTACCTGCCGTGCGCGATGGACGTCCCGAACAGCAGCGCCAACGTCTGCGGCCAGACCAACAACGGCAACTGGGCGTCGATGTTCCTGTTCGGGCGCTGGGCGTGGGACGGGCAGCTCTGGGGCGCCACGCCGACCGGCCCGATGATCGACCTGGTCGACGCGACCTACGACAACGGCTTCCGCCGCCTGTCCGGCCTGCCGAAGCACACCTTCGGCGGCTACCCCGGGGTGAGCAGCGCCTACAACGCGGGCTACGGGTCGGCCGGCCTGGCGTCCTCCCGCTACCGCTCCGAGGGCATCTACGGCTACCAGTACCTCGTGCAGAACGCGCAGAGCGCACCCTTCTCCTGGTGGGAGGGCATCCAGTCGGTGGGCACGAGCAACTGGTCCCCCGGCACGCACAGCACCGCGGGCAGCGGGTCGAGCCCGCACATGTGGGGCCAGGCCAACGCCTCCAAGGTGCTGCTGGACTCGCTGCTCGCCGAGAAGCTCGACGGCTCCGTGGTCGTCGGCCGCGGCCTGCCGGACCAATGGCTGCGCGACGGCGCCACCACCAGCGTCGGCAACTACCCGATCGCCGGCGGCCAGCGCATGGGAGCGGCCGTCACCGCGTCCGGCGCGACCGTCACCCTCACCCTGTCCGGCGCCACCCCGTCCGGTGGCGTGCGGTTCGAGGTGCCGGCGTTCCAGGGGAACATCGCCGGTGCCAGCGCGGGCGCGGTCGACAACGCCAAGGGAGCCGTCGTCCTGCCCGCGGGAACCACCTCCGTCACCGTCACGCTCGCCCGGCCGCCGGTGTTCGCCGAGAAGGGCGGCCTCGACCTGCGCGGCTACTGCACGTCGATCGGCGCGGTGAACGGAGCCGTGCTCGCGGGGACCACCGCCTACGACTGGCGCTGCGTCACCGGAACCGGCGCGCAGGTGCCGATGGACCTCGACGACGCCTGCCAACGGCAGAACCCGCACGAGCAAGCCATCTTCTCCCGGACCACCGCCGTCGCCGATCCGTACAGCTGGAAGTGCCTCGCCTAGTAGGGTCGCCGGAGTGGACCTGGAGGACATGGCAGCCCGGCTCGGGGTACCGGTAGACGACGTCGAACGCGTGCACCGCCGCGCCGGTGACCGGCCGTCGGCACCGTTGCCCGCCAAGGCTTCCGCGCCCGAACTGCTCGACCGGCTCGCCGTGCCGCCGGACGACGCCGCCGAGGTCATGGCGGGCTGGCCGGACGCCGACTCTCCACTGTGGACACCGGAGCTGCGGTGGCTGCTGGACCGCTCGACCGCCCTGGTCAGGGCGGACCTCGGCGGCCACCAGTGGCTGGTGCCGGGCCCGGAGCTGCCGCGCGACCGCAACCCCGCGTGGCGGCACCTCTACGTCTACGTCTACCTCGCCCTGCTGGACGTCGTCCTGGACTACCACCGCGCCCACGGCGTCCCGGAGGCGGTGTCGTGGGCGACGCTCGCGGACCTGGGCCGCAACCTCGCCGTCGACCGGCGGATGCGCGGCGAGGGCTGGCCGGTCATGCAGAGCTGGCTGACGCTGCACTGGCGCGGCGGCGTCTACGAGCTCGGCCGGCTCCAGCACCACCGCGGCGACGGCGACGCCCTGTCCTTGCACATCCCCGACTCGGGACCGCTGACACCAGAGGCCGTCGACGCCTCGCTCGCCGAGGCCCGCGCGTTCTTCCCGCGCCACTTCCCCGACGAGCCCTACACGGCGTTCGCCTGCGGCTCGTGGCTGCTCGACCCGCAGCTGCTCGAGTACCTGCCCGCCGAGTCCAACATCGTCCGGTTCCAGCGGCGGTTCGACGTCGAGCCCTACGAGGCGCCGGAGGGCATCGACGCCGACGTCGAGGTGCTGCGGTTCGTGTTCCGGACCCTCACCACGCCGCTCGACCGGCTACCGCGCCGCACAGTTCTGCAACGCGCGGTCGTCGACCACCTCCAGGCCGGTCGGCACTGGCACTGGCGGCGTGGCCGGTTTCCGCTCCAGTGACCTTTTTTCAGCTGACACTGAAGCAATAGAGACGGTCAGCGCAGCTGGTCGTCGCTGTAGTAGCCGGACTCGACGAGGACCTTGTGGTAGTTGGTCTTGTCGACGCTCACGGGGTTCAGCAGGAACGCCGGGACGACCTTGACGCCGTTGTTGTAGTCGTTGAGGTTGTTGAGCTGCGGCGGGGTCCGGTCCTTCAGCACGGCCTCCGCCATCGACGCGGTGGCCGTCGCCAGCTCGCGGGTGTCCTTGTAGATCGTCGAGTACTGCTGGTCGGCGAGGATGGACTTCACGGAGCCGAGCTCGGCGTCCTGACCGGTGACGATCGGGAACTTGGGGCCGTAGCCGCCGGCCTGCAACGCGGTGAGGACGCCGAGCGAGATGCCGTCGTAGGGCGAGAGCACGCCGTTGACCTTGCTGCGCTTGTAGGTCGTGCCGAGGATCTCCTCCATGCGCTTGCGGGCGGTCTCCCCGTCCCAGCGCAGGGTCGTGACGGCCTGGAAGTCCGTCTGCCCGCTGCGCACCACGAGCTTGCCGTCGTCGAGGTACGGCTTGAGCACGGACATGGCGCCGTTGAAGAAGAACACCGAGTTGTTGTCGTCGGCCGAGCCGGCGAACAGCTCGACGTTGAACGGGCCGGACTCGGCGCCGGGGCCACCGTCGGCGGCGCGCAGTCCCAGCCCGGTCAGCAGCGACTCGGCCTGGTAGACGCCGACCCGGAAGTTCTCGAACGTCGCGTAGTAGTCGACGTTGGGGCTGCCGCGCAGCAGCCGGTCGTAGGCGATGACGGGAATCCTGGCGTCGGCCGCGTGCTGCAACGGCGTCGTCAGCGCCGACCCGTCCACCGAGGCGACGATCAGCAGCTTCGCGCCCTTGGCGATCTGGTCCTCGATCTGCTTCACCTGCGTGGGCACGTCGTTCTGCGCGTACTGGAGGTCGACCCGGTGCCCCCGCGACTCCAGGTCGCGCTTGATGTTCTCGCCGTCGCTGATCCAGCGCTGGGACGTGGTCGTCGGCATCGTGACGCCCACCAGCGCGCCGTCGGGGGCCTTGACCTGCTGTCCGGCCGCGGGCGCACCGCACGCCGCCACCAGCAGCACGACCACGGGCACCACGAATCTCGGCGATCTCATTTCCCGGCTCCTCGCGCGGATCAACGTCGTTGTTGACGGTCGCCACGGTTCTCGAGGCAGGCCGAAGACACGGACGTCTGTGATCCGTGCCACAAGCGGGTGTGGACGTTAACAAGCGAACTTGGGCGGATCAAGCCGCGATGTGAAAAAGATGCTTTCGGCCATTCGAAGCGCGAATACGTGCGCGGATGCACCGTCCCGGGAGGACACGGGCCGAGGAGGACGGTGCCACGGCAACCAGGCGATCGAGTCGTTCGGCGCCTGGCTCAGGCCGGTCCGAGCGGCTCCAGCCGTGCCGGGACGTGCTTGTGCCAGGGCGTTCCGGCCCACTCGTCGCGGTCCTCGGCGGCGGTGAGCTCGTTCGGGGCGACGCCGGTGCGTTCCCGCACCGTGAGCCCGAGGCCGTTGGGCAGCGAGATGTGGCCGGGGCGCATGGTCTCCGTGGTGTCGACGGAGACCTCCGCGCTGCCGCGGCGGGTGGTGAGCCGGACGCGGTCGCCCGTGGCCACGCCCAGCCGTGCCGCGTCGGCGGTGCTCATGCGCAGCCGGCCGTCCGGGTCGCGCCGCCGCCAGCTCGGGTCGCGCATGATCGTGTTGGCGGTGAACGCGCGCCGTTCGCCCGCGGACAGCACGAACGGCCAGTCCGGGTCCTGCTGCGGCACGGGCCGGTCCCGCAACGCGTCGACGGCGGCGAGCAGCTCCGGCACGTCGAGGTGGATCCGGTCGCCGGTCATCCGCTGCCACGACGCGTCGTACTCGTCGTCGGTGATGTGCACGCCGTGCGGTCCGTCGACGATGGCGTCGAAGAGCCGCTCCCCCGCTTCGAGCCCGGACCCGTGCCCGGCGCGCTCGACACCGGCGGGGTTCTTGCGGGCGCACTCGTGCGCGGCCATCCACAGCACCGCGGCGGCCGAGGCGTCGTGCGGCAGCGTCGGGCCGAGCGTCCGGTACAGCAGGACGGACGCGAGCCGCCGCTTCGCCGGGTCCGCGAGCAGCCCGAGGAACGCCTGCGCGAACTCGAGGCGCCCTGCGGCCGCGGCGGCGCGCAGGGGTGCGTAGTCCTCTTCGGACAGCGCACCGGACGCCTCGACGAGCCGGGCGTGGATCTCCGGTTCGGGCAGCACGCCCTCCGGGGCGGCCACGACGGGGTGGCGCAGGTGGAAGACGTTGCGCGGGAAGTCGAAGTTGAAGAACGTGGCCTCGAACTTCTCGAACTGGGTCGGCGCGGGCAGCACGTAGTCGGCCAGGCGCGCGGTCTCGGTCATGGCGATGTCGATGACGACCACGAGCTCCAGCGCGGCGAGCGCCTCGCGCATCCTGGCGGAGTCGGCCAGGGAGTGCGCGGGGTTCGCGCTCTCGACCAGCATCGCCCGGTAGCGGGCCGGGTGGTCGGTGAGGATCTCCTCCGCGATCACGTTCGACGGCACCAGGCCGCTGATGATCCGCGCGCCCGCGACCGGGCTGCGCGGTCCCTGGTCGCCGGCGTGCCCGCGGTCGCGGCCGATCGGCACGAGGCTGGAGGGGATGTACTGGCCGCCGCGCCGGCCGAAGTTGCCGGTGAGCAGCCAGACCAGCTTCTCGACGTAGCTGACGAGCGTGGAGTCGCGGTTCATCTGGACGCCGAGGTCCTCGAACACGGCGACCGACTCGGCGGCGGCGATCCGGCCGGCGACGGCCCGCACGAGCGCCTCGTCCACGTCGGCGACCGCGCAGTAGTCGCTCACCGGTACCCGGCGCAGGACAGTGGTGACGGCGTCGAGGCCGTCCGCGTGCTCGGCGAGCCACTCGGTGGCGACCAGGTCCTCCTGCACGAGCACGGCGGCCAGCGCCGTCAGCAGGTAGACGTCGGTGCCGGGCCGCACCTGGAGGTGGAAGTCGGCGAGCTCCGCGGTCTCGGTCCGCACGGGGTCGATCACGACCATCGACCTGGCCGGGTCCTTGGCGATGTCCTTGAGCACCGACCGGGCGCGCGGGAAGCCGTGCGACTGGTAGGGGTTCTTGCCGACGAACAGCGCGACCTCGCAGTGCTCGAAGTCCGCGCGGGTCATGTTGCCGAGCATGCGGGCGCTCACCCAGAACTCGCCGGTCTTCTCCTGCGCGAGCGCGGACGAGCGGTAGCGGGCGCCGTACGCGGCCAGGGTGGCGGCCGAGTACGCGCCGCCGAGGTGGTTGCCCTGCCCGCCGCCGCCGTAGTAGAAGATCGTCTCCCCGCCGAAGGTGTCGCGGACCTCCCCCAGCCGCGCGGCGATCTCGCTGATCGCGGTGTCCCAGCCGATCTGCTCGAACGTGCCGTCGGGCCGCCGCCGCAGCGGGTGCGTGATCCGGCCGGTGTCGCCGTTCTGGTGCAGGTCCAGGCGCAGCGCCTTGTTGCAGGTGTAGCCGGCCGAGGCGGGGTGGAGCTTGTCGCCGCGGATCTTGTCGAACGACCGGCCGTCCTCGCCGACCAGGACCTCGATACCGCAGTTGCACTCGCAGAGGATGCACGCGCTGGGTTTCCACATGGCCGGACTCCTAGCCTCGTCGGTCGAGCAGGGGCGCGATCTCGGTGAGCACGTCGTCGAGCGGGCCCAGGTCGCGGTGCGCGCGGCAGAGGATGACGGCTCCCTCGATGCAGGACACGACCAGCGTGGCCAGCCGCTGGGACCGCGGTGCGGCGAAACCACTGGCGGACAACGCTTCCGCGATGCTGGTCTGCCACTGCGCGAAGATCTCGCGGACCACCTCGCCGGCGTCCGGGACGATGTCGCGGCTGTCCATCGCCATCGCGGCGACGGGACAGCCGGCCCGGAAGTCCGTCCCGGTCAGCGCGCGCTTCCAGAAGACGACGAGGCGTTCGACCATCCGCCGGACGTCGCCCTCGGCCGCCGAATCCCGGACCATCGTGGCGATGTAGTCGCCGGCCTGGCGCACCGCGCCCAGCACCATCTCGTTCCGGCCGCCCGGGAAGTGGTGGTAGACGGAGCCGCGCGGCGCGCCGCTGTGCGCCAGCACCGCGTCGACCGTCACCCCGGCCGCGCCGCGTTCCCGCAGCAGCAGCACGGCGCTGTCGAGCATTCGCTGCTTGGTGCCCCGCCGGTCCTGGTCGCCCATCTCCGCCTCTCCGTCACTCGGGAGTATGGCAGAGTTCATAGTCGGCTGTCAGCGGTTCCGCACCTGCGATGACGACAGGGCGGCGAGCACGGACGCGGCCACGAGGAGGGCGCACCCGGCCAGGACGGGTGCCGTGCCGAACGCGGTGCTCAGCGGCGCCGCGGCCAGCACGCCCACCGGCGCGAACGCCATCGTGCCCAGCCAGTCGTACGACGAGACCCTGGCCAGCACGTCCTCCGGCACCTCGCGCTGGACCGTCGTATGCCAGAGGACCCCGAACACGTCGTTGGCCATCCCCGCGCCGAACATCGCCGCCGCGACCACCCACACCGGCGCACCGGCCGCCAGCAGCGACAGCGGGACGACGAGCAGCAGCAACAGCAACAGCCCGGTCGCCAGTGACTTCCGGGGACGCACCCGAGCGGACACCGCGGCGCCGCAGAGCATCCCGGCCGTGCTCGCCGCGGCGACCAACGACCAGGACTGCACGCCGTCCCACGACTTCAAAGCCACCAACGGGCCCAAGATCCCCATGGTGGCGGCCAGTGCCGCCGACGTGATCGACAGCGCGGCCACCGTCGCCCACAGCCACTGCCGGCCCGCGAACGCCCGCCAGCCCGTCCGCAGGTCTCCGAGCAGCGACGTCGCCTCGACGCGCACCCGTGCGGGCAGGCGCAGCAGGGCGAGGAGCACGGCACTGGCGGCGAAGCTGGAGGCGTTGAGCAGCACCGTTGAAGGCGCTCCGAGCACCGCGACGGCGGTGCCGCCCAGCGCGGTGCCCGCCAGGTCGGCGCTCCTCGCCGCGGTCGTCAGCAGGCTGTTCGTCCGCCGCAGCCGGTCGCCGGTGACGACCTCGGGAACCAGTCCGCTGGTCGCGGGTCCGGCCACGGCCGACGCGAGCCCCGCCAGGACGGCGCAGGCGGCCAGCGCCGGGACCGGTGCCTGCCACCACAGCCCGGCGGCGAGCGCGGAGCAGGCGAGCGCGGACGTCCCGTCGGACAGCACGAGCAGCCGCGACCGGCTCATCCGGTCCGCGACCACACCGCCGAACACCACGAACAGGACCTGCGGCGCCACCAGACACACCAGCACGGCGGCCAGTCCCCCGGCGGTGGCTCCCGGCAGCGCCAGCACGCCGAACGTCACCGCGATCCGGCCGAACCCGTTGCCCGCGGCCGAGATCGTGGTCGCCGCGGCCAGCAGCGCGACCCGCCCGCCGGTCCGCGTCGGCGTGCTCACTCCAGGACCAGCGCGGCGTGCCACGGCAGCGATGCCGGCGACGGGTCGTCGGTCAGGTGGTCGTGCAGCGCCAGCAGGGTTCCGGCCGTGCCGTCGAGGAAGCCGGGCCGGTCCGGCGGCACCGTGACCACGGTGTGCCGGTCGCGCTGGGCCAGCAGGTGGTCGCACAGCTCCGGCAGCACGTCCGCGTCCCGCCCCAGCACGAGCGCGGTGGTGTGCAGGACGCCCGCGGACCCGTGGCACAGCGAGGCGTCGCGGATCCCCCACTGCTCCCTCGGCCGCCGGAACGCCGCTCTCAGCGTCGACTTCGCTTCCTCGGCCCATGCGGGTTCGTCCAGCGCGGCCGCCGCCAGCTGGAGGGCACGAGCGACACCCGGTGCCCCGTAGCACCAGGCGATCCGGCTCGGCGGCAGCCCGTCGACGGTGCCCGCCACCTCGTGGCCGAAGGGCACCAGCGCAGGCCAGTACGGGCCGTGCTCGTCGACGCCGCGGCGGCACAGCAGCCAGGTGGCGATCCGGTGCACCGCCTCCGCTTGGCCCTCGACGACGACGTCTTGGTCGTGGCACAACGACAGCAGCGCGAGCGGTCCGGCGACGCCGTGCGCCATCCCGAGGTTGAAGTGGCCGCCGGGGTGCGCCACCGGATCGGCCAGCAGCGACGGGTCGGGCGTCCACCACCCCGGCACCCGGTGGCCGCGCACGCGCACCGGGTCGGTCAGCCGCACCAGGTACCCGAGGACCTCCTCCAGCACCGGGCGCGCCTGCGCACCGCACGCGAGCAGGTACCTGCCCACCCCGCTCAGGCCTGAAGTGACGTCGTAGCAGGCCATTCGAGCGCCGGGCGCGCCGGTGAGCAGACGCGCCTCCTCGGCGTGCAGCACGTTCTCGGCCAGCCGCAGCACGTGGGGGTCGATCCGGGTCAGCATGCCGCGGTAGTCGCCGTCGGCCCTGGCGATGCTGCGCGCGGCGAACCCGAGCGACGGCAGGCCGTCGTAGAGGCCCTCGGCGTGGGGCCTGCCCGCTCTCGCGGCCGCGGCCAGGTGCCCGTGGGCGGCCTTGCGCAGTTCCGGCGTCCCGTCGCTGAGCCGGGCGAACAGCACGGCCAGCCCGCAGTACCCGTCGGCCAGCGACATCGGGTGGTGCGGCCAGTCCCCGCCGCCCAGGCTCACCCCGGCGGGCTCGCCGAGCAGGCGGACGGACTCGTCCAGCCACTCCCGGACGCTCACCGGACGGCTCTCGCGCGGTCCACGTGGGACTGCACCGCACCCCGTGCCAGGGCGTACACCTCGGCCTCCGCCGCGAAGTCGGCGCCGAGCCGGCGGTTGCAGTGCAGGTGCAGCAGCGCGCGGAGGATCTCGCCCGCGGACGTCCAGTCGTCCGGCCCGAGCGCGTCCGCCTTGTTCCCGTACCGCGTCAGCAGCTCGGCCCATTCCCGTTCCGCGGCAACGGGTTCCAACGTGATCGCCGCGAGCGCCTCGGCACGCCGCCGGACGAACGCCTGGTGCGTGGCCTCCTTCTTGGGGATCGTCGCCAGCAGCCACGACGGCCAGTCGCCGCCGTGGAAGCAGCTGACCAGCGCCACGACGTCGGCGGCCACCGCGAGGGTGTCCTGTCCGGTGCTCGTCCTGCGCAACGCGAGCCGGCTGTCTGCGGTGAAGAACCGTTCCGCGAGGTCGATGAGCTGCTCGCCGCCGTACCGCTCGACCTCGGGCCGGTACGGGTGCAGCGAGAACCCACCGGCCAGTCGCGCGTCCACCAGGGCCGCGACCTGGTCGCGCAGCCGCGGGAGCACGTCGCCGCGCAGCCGCAGCCTGATGTGCGGCGGCTGGCCGTCGGCCTGGTACCGCACGAAGAACCAACGGTCCACTTCGGACTCCAGCGCGGCCAGCCAGGGCCTCAGGTGCCCGGTCAGCACCTCGTCCTGCCGGTGCGGGGAGCACGGGATGTGCGCGGACACCCACTCACCGCCCGGGAGGTGGACGGCCGGGCTTCCGCGCAGCGGTGCGGGCGGCCGCACCGGACGGCTGGCGGGACCGGTCGCCACCAGCGGGACGACCAGCTCGGCCTCGTGGACGCCGTCCGGGCCGCGCAGCCAGCCCTGCTCCAGGCCGGGCGCGCGGTCCTCCACCAGCACGGCGGTGCCCGACTTCCGCAGGTCGTCGCGCAGCAGCGCGCGGTGCTCCCCCGCCGTCAGGTCGAGGCACAGCTGCTGGTCGAACCGCGCCAGCCGCACCCGTCCCGGCACCCGCCACCTCCGCCGCCAGGCCGCCAGCGCCTCGTCCGTGCCGGCGTCGGCCGCGGTGACCTGCCAGCGCGCGGGCGCGAGGACCGTGCGTCCACATCGGACCGCGGGCAGGAAGGGCGCGTCCCGCAGACCGCCCCAGTCCCACGGTTTCAGCGTGCGCACGTCCATCAGCGACACGTCCCACAGGAACCGCACCACCTCCGGCGTCGCAGCGCCGATGTCCAGCACGTGCAGCACCCGCGGCACGATCTCGCGGCCCAGCGACACCGAGTACAGCCGCAGCCGGTGTTCGTCCGCCGCCACCGCGATGTCGGCCGGTCCCAGTCCTCCGGCCACGCCGGGCACACCGATGTTCAGCGCGTGGCGCAGCACCCGGGGAGCCCGCGTCAGGTTGGCGTCGCGGGGATGGTTGGTGAGGTGCACGAGCTGCACCGGCACCCGGTCGTCGGACCGCGGCGAGGCCAGCGCGCCGAGCAGGTCGCGCACCTCGGGCAGGTGGCCGAACCGGCCGAGTGACGCTCCGGCCTGCTGCGTGCCGGTCAGCGGACTGACGACCAGCTCGAACTCGCCGCGCTCCAGCGCGCCTGCCGACGCGGCGTTGAGCGTGGCGAACAGCTCGACCGTGGTGGGTGGATCGCCTCCCGATGGACTGATCCGGCCGATCAGGTCGTCGTCGAGCACGACCTCCGTGACGCCGTCGGCCATCGCCCGGGCCAGCAGGCGGGTGAGCACCGACTGCCGGTCGTCGTCCGCGGGTCCCGCAGTCCAGGGCCGGTCGTACCCCGCCGGTGGCCCGATGCCCGCATCCGGGTCGAGCAGGTCCAGCACGGGGACGAGCTCGCCGAGGCCGTAGTGCTCCAGGAACCGGCCGTGGAACTCCGCGAGGTCACGCGACCGCGCGTTGTCCCGCGCGGACAGCTGCCACAGCACGTCGGCGGCGCGTTCGAATTCCCGTGCGACGTCGTGCGGGAGACGAATGCGGGCGTCCAATTCCAAGTCGACGTGCACGGGGTGGTCGACGCCGGTTGCCCGCCGGACGGCGGTCAATTCGGTGACTCCCTCACCGAGGGGCGCCCGGCGATAAGCGTCGATGGACTCGGCGATCATTTCCGCGCGGCGTCTTGACGGAGATTCGGCGGGGACGAGCCGGGCGAGGTGGTCGAAGGGGTTTTCCGATTGAGACAGGGTCGTCCACAGGAAACGCAGGCGCACCAGCTGTGAAACGAGATCGAGAATTCCGGAACGGTCCACGCCCGCAAATTCCTCGGCAACCGCGTCGATGAGGTCGCGGACCTTGATCCGGTGTCCGGCGAGGTCGAGCACGCGGGTGACGACCGCAGTGCGGCGCACGCTCGCCAGCCGCGTTCCGCGCGCCGCGGTGAGGCGCTCGCCGTGCCGCGAGCACAGGTTGTTCGCGGCGACCTCCAGGTGGACCAGGACCTCGGGATCGGCCTCCAGCTCACCGGCCCAGCCCTCGAGCCAGGCGCGGTCCGGGTGCACGTGCCTGCGGTGATCGCCGCCCAGCTCGGCTTCCAGGTGGTCGCCGAAGGACCCGACGGCCACCCCGGCGAGGAGGCCGAACGGTGTCGGGCGCCCCGCCATGCGCAGCTCGTACCGGGCGAGAGCGTGCCGGAGGCGGCGTCGCGCCGCCTCCGACAGCTCGTGCCCGGCGAGCGCCCTGCCCATCGCCTCGCTCAGCGCGGGACTGGCGACGGCGACGGCCTCCCGCACCAGCGGGGACGCGACGCCGTCCGCACCGGCGCGCAGGTGCCGCCTGGACAGGACCGGAGCCCGCAGGAGGAACCTGTCCGAGGAGGTGAAGCGGGTGTCCATGGCAGGCTCCCCGGGGAGGACGGACGTGGGTGGGCGGGCCCCGCGGCCGCGGACCGGGGCCCGCCCGCCGGTCAGCAGATCGCGCAGGTGGTGATCGTGCGCGGCGGGATCGCCTGGCCGGGTGCCGGCGCCGGCGCGTCCGCCAGTTCGAGCTCCTGCACGTCGAGCTCGAGCAGTTCCTGGGTGTCCACGGAAAGCATGAGGGTTCCTCCTTGCTGTCGACACACGAATCCGGACGTGGGTGTTCCGGGAATTTTGCGATGTGCGGCACCGCGAAATCACTGTAGCGCCGTTGTCCGGACCGCCGACAACACCGCGTTTCCGCCAATTGACACGCGAAAGTTCTTCGGCCGAGCAGGTCAGTCGGCCGACAGACATGTCATCGGCACAGGCAGCGAACACGACGAGCAATCTTGAAACAGGTAACAAGTTGCACGATTACCAGCGATAGACGTGATGCGCATCACATCCTAAAGTATTATCGAAACAGTCGACGCATTTCCGCCGCCACCGAACAACCCGGAAAAACGGAGCGGCGCCGTCACCGGTGTGGTGACGGCGCCGCGCACTCCCCCGCGGGCTAGATCCGCTCGGCCTCGACGGTCGTCGCGGGCTGGGCGGTACCGGCCTGGCGGCGGTCCTCCAGTTTGATCTCGCACTTGCCCACCAGCGCGACGCCGGCGCCGATCGTGGTGACCACCGGAGCGGCCAGCGCGGCCACCACTCCGAGAGCCACCGGCACCTCCAGCACCACGTCGTCCTTGCTGTCGCGCACGACGACCCGACGGTTGATGCCCTCGCTCACCAGCCCGCGAACGGCGTCGACCACCGAGTCGACGGTCGTGCGGGTGGGCTCGGTCTTGGATTCGCTCATGACTCCCCTAGAACTGCGGTTTCCCCTTGACGAGATCCAGACTGCCAGCGTCGCGGCGCCGTGCCATCAGGGTTTCCCCCTGACCCGCACCTGATTCGACCCTCAGATCCCGAACAGCGCCGCCGCGTTGCCGGAGGCGAACTTCTCGCGGTCCTCGTCCGACTCGAACTCGTCCAGAAAGGACTTGATCTCGGCCGCGGCGGGGTGCTGGAACGGGTAGTCGGTGGAGAAGATCAGGCGGTCGGGTGTCGTCACCGTCAGGGCGTGCCGCAGCAGTGCGGGGTTGAGCATGCCCGAGGTGGTGATGTGGAAGTTCGACCTGAGGTAGTCCGACACCGAGCGCTCCAGCCCGGCGACGCGGGCGAGGCTGTTCGCGCGGTCGGTCCAGAACAACAGCATCTCGCCCCAATGTCCCAGCACGACCTGGAGGCCGGGGTGCCGGTCGAAGGTGCCGCGCAGGACCAGCCGCAACGCCGCCAGGCCCGCGTCGAGGTGCCAGCCCCAGCCGAACGTGGCGAGGGCCAGGTCGGTCATGGGGTCGAAGCCGCGGTAGGAGGCGTCGCGGAGCGCGGCGGACGGCAGCTGCGGGTGCAGGAACACCGGCTGGCGCAGTGCCGCCGCGGTGGCGAGGAAGTCGTCGTACGCCGGGTCGTCGAGGAGCAGGTCGCCGGACCTGCCGTAGACCATCGTGCCCACGTGGCCGAGGTCGGCGGCGCGCCGGAGCTCGTCGGCGACCCGGTCCGGGGCGGACAGCGGCAACGTCGACAGCGCGCGGAACCGCGCCGGGTGGCGGGAGACCGCCTCGGCGGCGACGTCGTTCGCGAGCCGGCTGAGCCGCACCGCGTCTTCGGCGGGCAACGCCTGGGTGCCCGGAGGGGTCTGGGCGAGCACCGCCACGTCGATGCCCTGGGCGTCCATGGTCGCGATCCGGCCGTCGCCCAGGTCCTCCAGGCGCTGCCGGTGGTCGCCGATGTCGTTGAACGCCAGGCTCTCGTCGCGGTCCGGCAGGGCCGTGAGCGCGGCGGTCAGCTCCGGCAGGACCCAGTGCTCCTCGATGCCGATCAGCATCCGGTTCTCCTTCAGCGGGATCCGGCGAGCGAGCTCGCGCGGTCGGGGACGGTGGTGTCGTCGGGCGGGGCGATCAGCCGCGAGGCACAGGCTGCGACGGCCGCCAAGACGGCGATGATGACCGCCATCGGCAGCGCGGAGTGGGCGCTGCCCACGCTCACCAGCGGGGACACGGCGGCGCCGAGGCCGAACTGCGCGGCGCCGAGCACGGCCGAGCCGGTGCCGGCGGCTCCCGGCACGGCGTCGAGCGCCAGTGCGGTGGCCGGGCCGAGGACGAAGCCGAGCGAGGCGACCGCGAAGAAGATCGGCACGACCAGCCAGGCCGCGCTGATCGGCAGCAGCGCCGGCACCAGCAGCACCACGGCGGCGCCGAGCAGCCACGCGGTGCCGATGGTGAGGACCCGGCGCGGGTGGCTGCGGCGCAGCAGCCGGGAGGCGACCGAGCTGCTGGTGATCAGCCCGAGTGCGTTGAGCGCGAACAGCAGGCCGTAGCTGACCGGTCCCATCCCGATGACGACCTGGTAGAGGAAGGGCGACGCCGAGATGTAGGCCATCAGCACGGCGAACGAGAAGACGAACGTGGCCGTGGCGGTGAGGTACGCGCGCCGGCCCAGAGCGCCGAGGCCACCGGCCTTCGCGCTGCCGCGCCGGTCCCGCGGGTGGGTCTCGCGCACGACCACCGCCGACCCGGCGAGCATCGCGACCGCGAGACCCGCCAGGACGAACAGGACCCCGCGCCAGCCGATCCCGTCGACCATCAGGCTGCCCAGCAGCGGCGCGACCACCGGCGCCACCCCGCTGACGATCATCATCAGGCTGAACGCCCGCGCGGCGGCCCGTCCGGTGGCGAGGTCGGCGATCACCGCGCGGCCGATGACCATGCCGGCCGCCGCGGTCAGCCCCTGGACCAGGCGCGCGACCAGCAGGACGCCGATCGTGGGCGCGACGGCCGCGAGCACGCTGGCGGCCACGAACACCGCCGAGCCCGCCAGCAACGGCCCCCGCCGCCCCCACCGGTCCGAGATCGGCCCGAAGACCAGCTGTCCCGCGGCCAGGCCGAGCAGGAACATCGTGAGCGTGAGCTGGACGGCGGTGTCGCCCGTCTCCAGGTCGGTGGCCATCCGCGGGAACGCGGGCAGGTAGAGGTCGATGCCGAACGGGGCCACGCTCGCCAGCAGCGCGAGCACGAGCAGGAGCGGCACGGGGATGGTGCTGCGAGACGGCGCGGTCACCGCATCTCCTATCAAGTGATAACTATCAGTCGACAGGAAAAGTACCATGGGCACGTGGACGAGGAGCAGAAGTCGCGGTTGTTCGAGCTCGCCGACCTCATCGCAGCGGTCGGACGCCAGATCCACGCCGCCAAGGAGGGCCTGCGCGAGGACCGCTGGTCACCGCTGGACGTCGCCGTGATGCGCTACATCGACCGGCACCCCGGTACCTCGGCCCGCGCCGCCGCCGAAGCCACGCAGCAGATCTCCAGCAACTTCAGCCGCGCGCTGCGGGGCCTGGAGCAGAAGGGCCTCGTGCACCGCGAGGCCGACCGGGAGGACGCCCGCCGCGTCCGCCTCTACCCGACCGCCCGCGCCCAGGAGAACCTGCGGCGGCTGAACGACGTGTGGAGCGACCTGCTCGACGGCGTCCTGTCCGGCGAGCAGGAGGCCGACGCGATGATCGCCTCGTTGCGGCGCATCGAGGCCGGTCTGGCGGAGAAGGCGCTCGCACGCCTGAAGAACACCGGAAAGGCCTGATCCCGGCAGTCCGGGAGTTTCGGCCGGATCGCGGATTATCGACCACCTCATTCCCCTTCGATTGTCATTCGGTAACGGCCCGGTGGCGCCGATCGACAAAGGTTCGTCGCATCTGCGGAACCAGTGGGAAGAGTGCGTGACCCGATGACCGATCCACCGCCGGAAAGACCCGCATGGCGTCCGGCGCTGTCTTTCGTGCTGCTCGCGGCGTCGTTGTTCCCGGTCGTTTTCCTGGAGCTCGACGAGGCCGGGCAGATTGCCAGCGCGGTGGCGTTGCCGCTTTCCGTTCTGCTGTACGTGCTGCCTTCCGTCCCGTCCATTTCGGCGCGAGGTGTGCCGTGGCGCCGGTACAGCGTCGTCGCGGCCGTCGTGGTCGCCCTGCTCGGCGCGGGCGGGCTCGCCTACGCGGCCTGGCAGCAGATGAAGGACATCGACTTCACGGCTGCGATCGACGACTCCGGCAAGACGTGGACGGACGGGAGCGAGCAGGTGCTGACCGTTCCCGGCACCCCGCCGGCGCGCCGGAGGGTGAGCCTGACCGTGTCGCTGACCAATGCCAGGAAAACGGGCGACTGCGTGCACACGGCCAAGGTCGAGTTCGTTCCGGTGGTCGACGGAAAGGAACAACCGCCGGTGCAGAAGCGTTCCGGCGAAGCCGCCGACGTCCCGCTGGCGGATGCGGTGCGCAAAGCGGAGGTCAAGCTGGTCCTCCACTACTCCCCGGCGAATTCCCGCTGCGAGGTGCGCTTGAGGATCGACAAGGCGGTGCTGCATGACTAGGACGCGCTTCCGGATTTCCGCGCTGGTGGCCGCGGCTTTGCTCGCCGGTTGTTCCACCCCCGCCCCGCCGTTGTTCGGAAAGACCACCTACGTGGGGCAGGCGTCCAGCTCGCCCGGCTGGGGTTTCAAGGATCAGGCGGGCTACAACACCGGTTTCGACTTCGACCTCGCGAACTGGCTGGGCGACCAGCTCGGGTTCACCTCGGTGCCGGTCGACGTCCTCGCGAGCAACCGCGAGAGCCAGCTCCAGAACGGCCTGGTGAACCTGGTGGTGGCGACCTACTCCATCACCGACCCGCGCCGCGAGAAGGTCGACTTCGCGGGCCCGTACATGGTGAGCCACCAGGGCGTGATGGTCCGGTCCGAGGACAGGGACAGCTACCACAAGGCGGCGGACCTGCTGGGGAAGAGCGTCTGCGTCACCACCGGCTCGACCTCCGAGAAGCAGGTGACGGCCGACCTCGGCGTGCAGGTGACGATCCGCCAGGTCAGCACCTACGAGGAGTGCAGGACGCTGCTGCGCGAGGGGAAGGTCGACGCCCTCTCGACCGACCAGCTGATCCTCTACGGGATCCAGCACCTCGACAAGGAGGTCCACGTCCCGCCGGACATCGTGTTCGGCCAGGAGGAGCGCTACGGCATCGGCCTGCCCAAGGGCAGCCGGGCCAAGTGCGAGGCCGTGCGCGCGAAGATCGTCAAGTTCATCTCGGACGGCACCTGGTACACGCTGTTCAAGCAGAACCTGCCCGACGTGCCGGTGGGCGACCACAAGCCGGACCCCAGCCAGCTCGACCCCTGCGTGTAGCCGGGAGACGGCGGACGTGGCGGCTCGGCCACGTCCGCCGGGCCGGTCAGGACTGGAGCTCCGGCGACACCCAGTAGTGGCTGTCGTTCCACGACTGGCTGGGGAACCCGTCGTCGTAGCTGTAGACGCCGGCGTGCGCGGGCAGCACGAACGGCGCCTGCACCACCGCGGCGGGGAACAGGTTCTCGGTGATCCGGTAGTGGCCGCGGTGCGAGGTGAACGACGCGACGTACTCCTGCCCCGGCACCACCGGCACGGGCGTCGCGAACGGCGCCGCGTAGGCACCGTAGACGTACTGGTCGGCCAGCAGGGTGCCGTCACCGGTCCACAGCCGCACCCGGCTGGCCTCGTTGGAGTTCCACGACGTGACGATCCTGGTCACCGACCCCGGCAGGTCGACCCGGAACCGCAGCCCGAGCTCCACCCGCAGCCCCTCGGCCTCGTCGTAGGAAGGGCTGTAGGTGTAGAAGCTGCACTGGTAGCAGACACCAGGAGCGGGCGCGGGCACGCCGACGTAGAGCGTCCTGGGCGCGGAGACCTGACCGAACCGGGTGTCGGTGTTGACCCGGCTGACGATCGTGTAGACGCCCGCCTCCTGCGGCGTGAACACGTACGACCACAGGGCCTGCACGACACCGGTCTCGCCGCCGAGCGGCGCGGTGGCGGTGCGGTAGCCGGAGCTCCACGTGCTGCCGCCGTCCACGGACACCTGGTAGTCCTGCAACGTGTCGGGGCGGTAGCCGTCGTAGCCGCCGCCCGAGACCACCACCGACTCCCCGACCTCCACGTGCCCGCCGTTCGACGGCGTGTAGAGGTGGGACTGCGGCAGCGGGTCCGCCGCGTGGGCCGTGCCGGAGAACGACAGCAGCACCGCCGCGGCGGCCACCACCACCTTGTGCCGCAACGGTCTGAGCCGGGCCTGCGGGACGTTCCAGGACATGCGTGTCTCCTCGCGATCGTGTCCACGGGGACTGCTCCCCCGAAGGTGACTCGCGCGAGATGACCGCCCCGCTACACCGTGCGTCGATCAGCGCAGCGCCGATGACGGCGAACAGCGGCTCGGACCGTCCATCCGGCCACTCGCACGAGCGCCCACCGCTCGCCGTCCGGCCACCGTCCTGATAGGAAAGATCACCGTGGGCACACGACCTCGTTTCGACCTCGCGGGCAAGGCGGCCGGCCTGCTCGCGCAACGGCTGCTGAAGCTCCCTCCCGCCACCGACCGCGACGTCACCGTCGAACGGGACCTGCGGATCCCCACCCACGACGGCAGGACGTTGCTGGCGAACCACTGGGCACCCGCCCGCGGAACCGGTGCTCCCACCGCCGTCGTGCGCACGCCGTACGGCCGGTCGGGACCGCTGGACTGGCTGTACGGGCGGGCGCTCGCCGAGCGGGGCCTGCACGTGCTGACCGTCAGCTGCCGCGGCACGTTCGGCTCCGACGGCGACTTCCGCGCCATGCGGCACGAACGCGAGGACGGGCTGTCGACCTTGAGGTGGCTCGCCGACCGGCCGTGGGCGGGCGACGTGGTGCTGACCGGGAGCAGCTACCTCGGCTACACCCAGTGGGCCGTCGCCGCGGAGGCTCCCGTCCAGGTGAAGGCGATGGTGCCGCACGTGACGTCGGCGCGGCTCGCGCTGGCGTTCCTGCGGCCGGACCGCATCGAGCTGGAGACGCTGCTCGGCTGGTCGGTCAGCACCGCGACGCAGGAACGGCCGGGGAACCTCTGGCGCACGCTGCTCGGCATCGGCCGCAAGCGCGTCGAGGCGGCCATGCGCACGCTGCCGCTCGTCGACGCCGACACCGCGGCGCTCGGCCGCACCTGGCCCTTCTACCAGGAATGTCTGCACCACGACCAGGACGACCCGTACTGGGAGAACGAGGACCACTCCCCCGCCGTCGGCGACGTGACCGTGCCGGTCAGCTCCATCGCGGGCTGGTACGACATCTTCCTGGCCGACCAGCTGCGCGACTTCCGGGTGCTCAGGGCGGCCGGCCGCGACGCGCACCTGACCGTCGGACCGTGGTGGCACGCCCACCTCGGCGGGATGGCCGCGGTGCTCGGCGACACGATCGGCTGGGCCGCCGCCCACGCCCGCGGCACCGAGCCGCCGCGCAAGCCGCCGGTGCGCCTCTTCGTGATGGGTGTGGGCGAATGGCGTGACTTCGACGAGTGGCCGCCCACCGGTTACACCCCGCGGCGCCGGTACCTCGCGCCCGGTGGCGCGCTCCGCGACGAGCCCGGTCCCGCGGCGCCTCCGTCGGCGTTCACCTACGACCCGGCGGACCCGACGCCGTCGGTGGGCGGGCCGAAGCTGGAGAGCCGCGGCGCCGGACCGGTCGACAACCGGGAGCTGGAGGCGCGGGCGGACGTCCTGGTGTTCACCTCGGAGGTGCTGGACGCCGACGTGGAGGTGGTCGGCGAGGTCACGGCCGAGGTGTGGCTGCGCGCGGACCGCCCGTCGTGCGACCTGTTCGTCCGGCTGTGCGACGTCGACGGCCGCGGCAGGTCGGTGAACATCTGCGACGACCTGGTGAGGGTGCGGCCGGACGGCGTCACGAAGGTGACCGTCGACCTGTCCCCGACCGCGCACGTGTTCCGGCGCGGCCACCGCCTCCGGGTGCAGGTGTCGGGCGGGGCGTTCCCGCGCTTCGCCCGCAACCTCGGGGACGGCGGCCCGGTGCACACGTCGGCCGACCTCCGGCCGATCGGGGTGGAGGTGCTCCACGACGCCGAGCACCCTTCGGCGATCGTGCTGCCGCAGAAGTAGTCCGGTGTTCCGGCGCGCTCAGGGAGCCCAGGGCGCGTCGGCCGACCACGCGAGGTCGGGCACGAGACTGGCGGCGGTGTCCTGCGGGTTCGGCCCGCCGGGCGTCGCCAGCCACAGCTCGCCGTTGACGTGCCGCAGGTACGAGCCGGGGAAGTTCCACGAGCTCAGCCGCACGCCGGTCGGTGCGGAGCGGGCGCACCACGTGGCGTCGCCGCGGGTCAGGGCGGTGCCGTCGTCGGTGCTGATCTTCACGCGGCCGTTCTGGTGCCGCAGGTGGTGACCGGGGAAGTTGCGCGACTCCAGGCTCTGGCAGCCGCCGGCGAGTCCGGGCACGACCCGCCACGTCGCGTCGGACTTGAGCAGGGCGGAACTGGCCGCGTCGACGTGTTCGGTGTAGCCCAGGGAGTTGCGGTGCCGTGCGTACCGGTCCGTGTAGCCGGGTGTGGTGACGCGCAACGAACGCGGGCCGACGGGCAGGGTGACGGGCGCGCCGTCGTCGCCCGCCGCTCCCGGCACGGCGGCGAGCGCGCCGGCCCAGCGCGCGGCCATCTTGTCGTAGCCGCCGCGGGTCGGGTGCACGCCGTCGGCGAGGTCGGCGGTGGTGAGGGCGGCGTGCATGTCGACGAAGTGGACCCGCGGTCCCTTGCCGCGCACCATGTCCGGGATGGTGGCGTTGTAGGCGGCGGCCCTCGACTCCCGGACGGGGTCGGACAGCGGGATGATCGACGAGACGAACACGTCGGCGTTCGGTGCCGCGGCCAGGACGCGGTCGACCAGGGCGCTCAGCCGCGCCGGTGCGCCGGGCAGGTCGTGGTCCTGCACGACGTCGTTGGTGCCGATGTGCAGCAGCACCGTCCGCGGGGCGGTGTCGCGGACGACGCCGGTGGCGATGGCGTCGATCTGGTCGATGCGCCACCCGCTGTGGCCCTCGTGGTCGTGGTCGGGCAGGTCGGCGGGACCGTTGGACCCGGTGCCCGCGAAGTCGGCGAGGTGGCCCGCGTTCGCCAGGGAACGCCACAGGGTGATCCGGTAGCCGCCGGGAACGTTGAAGCCGTCGGTGATCGAGTCACCGAGCGGCAGGATCCGCGTGCCGCCGTTGCTCTCGGCGGCGGCCGCCCCTCCCCCGGCCGCGAGCACCCCCAGGCCGGTCAGGAGAACTGTCGTCAGGATCGTCGCGCGTCGTCGCCACATGCCGGGCTCCCGATCGTCCGAAGGAGACAGTGCGGGGGAAGGGGCCGGGGTGACCCCCGGCCGGTTTGCCAAGGCGCCCAAGGCGCCGCGAGGGTCCAGCTGCTGTCCGCCGTGAGCGTCTGCGGCCGGTCGAAGCCGGTCTCGGCGTTGCCCGCGGCGATGTACACCTTCGACTCGAAGTGCCGCCGGTACGCACCCGGTTTGGTGGAGAACTCGATCGTAACCGAAAACAATGTGTCACAAAACACCACAAACACGCTTCCTTGATCGAAACAGCCAACAGAACCAACGTTTGTCCGTGTTGGACTTCTGCGTCTGCGCTGCACCGGGTTCGGCCGGAGTCAGGGGGTTTCTGACAAAAATCTGGCCAGTCCAGGGCGTTGACGCCGGAAACTCCCGCTCCCTAGCCTGAAATCTGAGAGCGCTCTCACGACTGGTCCGGCCGCCCACCCTGCATCGGGAGGTCCTGTGCTGAGAGCTGCGCTTCTCGCGTCCCTGGTGATGTCTGCCGCCGTCCTCGCCGTTCCGCCGGAATCCAACGCGAGCCCGTCGGTTTCGGCCCGCCCGGCAGCCCCCTGCGACTACTACTGCGACGACCGCGATCCCGCCCTGCCGCTGTCGTCCCGGCGTTCCGGCCACCGTCCGAGCGCCACGCCGCCTGCCACGAACCCGCCGTCGACCGGCAACGCCCCACCGGCCGCGGCGGCCGTGATCTGCAACCGGTACTGCGACGCGCGCGACCCCGCGCTCGCGCCCGCGAACCGCCTGGCCCAGACGGTCGGCGTCGGCGGACGGCAGATCTCGTTGCGGTTCGACGACACCGACGCGATGGGCTGGGCCGTGGTCTCCGCGGCCCAGCAGGGCGACGAGGTGTGGCTGGACCGCTCGTTCGACGCCGGCGTCACCTGGGGCTCCGGCTCCCGGCTCGGCAACACCGCCGCCCCGGCGGGCTTCGGCGAGTGGCGCACGATGATGTTCAACGTGGACGACTGGGCCGGGCTCGGCGTCGGCCTGCTGCGGGCCTGCGGCCGTCCGGCGGGGTCGTCCACGATCGCGTGCACCGCCTGGTACCGCACGACGTGGAACGCCGGTGAGCGCCGCACGGCCGCGGCGACGGCGTTGATGGAGCGCTACAACCTCGGCACCGGCCTGTTCGACACGACGGGCTGGTGGAACTCGGCGAACGCGCTCACCGCGGTCATCGACAACATCCGGGTGACCGGCATGAGCAGCTACCGCTACGCCATCGCCCGCACCTACGACCTCAACATCCGGGCGTGGCAGGGCAACTTCATCAACGACTACAACGACGACGTCGCCTGGTGGGGTCTCGCGTGGCTGGCCGCCTACGACCTGACCGGGGACAGCCGGTACCTCACCACCGCCCGCGCGGGCGCCGACCACATCCACAGGTTCTGGGACTCGGTCTGCGGCGGCGGGATCTGGTGGAGCTCCAGCAAGGGCTACAAGAACGCGATCGCGAACTCGCTGTACGTCCAGCTGAACGCCGCGCTGCACAACAGGATCGCGGGCGACACCGTCTACCTGCAACGCGCGCGCACCGGCTGGACCTGGTTCCTGAACAGCAAGATGATCAACAGCTCCGGTCTGGTCAACGACGGGCTGACGACCTCGACCTGTGCCAACAACAACCAGACGCCGTGGAGCTACAACCAGGGCGTCCCGCTGGCGGCGCTGACCGAGCTGTACCGGGCGACCGGGGACGCGAGCCTGCTCACCAAGGCCCGCAGCCTCGCCGACGCCTCGACCGGCAGCGGCTTCCTCAACCCCGGCGGCATCCTGTTCGACGACGGCGGTGGCGGCGACGTCCCGTCGTTCAAGGGCATCTACGTCCGGGGCCTGGCGGCGTTGAACAGGCAGCTGGCGGACCACCCGTACACGTCGTACCTGCGCCGGCAGGCCGACACCGCCTACGCGCGGGACCGGTCCGGCGCGGACTCGTACGACCAGCCGTGGGCGGGGCCGTTCCAGCGCAGTGACGGGGCGCGGCAGCACAGTGCGGTGGACCTGATGAACGCCGCGAGCTGACGCGGCGGCGGGCCGGGTGACTCTCCCGGCCCGCCGTCCGGCGGCTCAGGGAACGATGAGCGCCTTCACGACCCGTTGCGCCGCGACGTCGTCCAGCGCGTCCTGGGCGTGGGCGAGGTCGTACTCACCGCTGATGAGGTCGGTCCACGGGAACTGCCCCGCGTACTTGGCCATCACCTTGACCGACCGGTAGACGTGCCCGACGTCGCTCCCCCAGCACCCGCGGACCTCGAGGTGCTTCTGGTTGAGGTCGAGGTGCGGGTTGAAGGTGGCGTCGCCCGCGTTGGTGTACTGGCCGACGACCACGTACCTGCCCGCGTCCCTGGTGAGGCGCATGCCCTCCGGGACGGCCGCCGGGGCGCCGGTGGCCTCGATGGTGACGTCCGCGCCGCGGCCGCCGGTGAGGTCCAGAACGGTCGCGAGCCGTTCTTCCTCCGTGGTGGTGGCGATGTCGATGACGACGTCCGCGCCGAAGTGCCTCGCGGCGGCCAGGCGGACCTCGGGTCCGCCGACCACGATCACCTGGCCGGCGCCGCGGAGCTGCGCGAGCACCGCGGCGGACAGGCCGACGGGTCCCGCGCCCTGCACCAGGACGGTGTCACCGAAGCCGACCTCGGCGAGCGTCGTGGCGTGCAGCGCGGTCGGCATGCCGCACCCGGCGGCCAGGAACGCCCGCCACTCCAGCTCCTGCGGGAGGGGGATGACGTGGACGCCGGGACGGAGGTGGACGTACTCGGACCACCCGCCGAGCAGGCCGTCGTCGGCGGACAGCGTGACGCCGTAGACCTTGCGCGACGGGCAGCGCGTGGTCGCCTGGCCGACCGTGCAGAACCAGCACCGGCCGCAGTTGCCGTAGACGTCCAGGAACGTCACGACCTGGCCCGCGGCGAGCGGGGCGCCGTCCACGTCGAGCACGGGGCCGCCGGGGCCGATCACGTCGACGACGCCGACGCTGACGTGGCCGGGGATGATCGGGTACGGCACCCCGGCCAGCTGTCCCTTGGCCAGGTGCGTGTCGGTGCCGCACACCTCGCTGCCCAGGGTCTTGAGCAGCACGGCGCCCGGTTCGAGCCGCGGCCGTTCGAACGAGCGCACCTCGACCCGTTCGCCGGGTGCGGACATCACTGCGGCGGAAACCGTCGTCACTCCCACGGTCAGGCAGCTTAGGCGTCCGCTCCGCGCCGGGTCGCGGTCAGACCCCAGGTGGCGTACGGCAGCGTGACGGTCCCGCCCAGCTCGTCGACCGCCGCGCCGACCTCGGCCAGCACCTCCGCCAGCGCGTCGGGCGGCAGCATCGTGAGGCCTCCTGACGTGGGCACGAGGTCCAGCAGGTCGTCGCGGCGGTAGGTGCGTTCCCAGTCGTGGCGCCACAGTTCGGGCTCGTCGAACCCGCCCGCCTCGCGGATGCCGTCCGCCGCCCGCTCGTACAGGCCGCCGTAGGCGTCCAGCACGGACACCTCCGACTGGGTGGCGGCGAACAGCGGCGAGTCGGGAGCCGCGCGCCGGTAGGCCGTGGCGAGGGCGTCCGCCACGGCGGGCGGGAGCTGGTAGACGTGCCCGAACGGCGCCAGCACGCCTCCGGGCCGCAGCACCCGTGCCGCCTGGGCCGCGCCCGCGACGGGGTCGACCCAGTGCCAGGCCGTGCCGGAGACGACCGCGTCGAAGGTGCGGCCCGCCGGGTTCCAGTCCTCGAACGTCGCGACCTCGACCACCAGTCCCCCGCCGCGCGCGAAACCGGCCATCCGCTCGTCCGGTTCGACGCCGAGCACCGTGCAGCCGGCCGCGCGGAACTGGCGGGCCTCGATGCCGGTCCCGCAGCCGACGTCGAGGAACTCGGCGCCGGGCGCTGCGGCGACGATCCGCTCGACCACGGCCTCCGGGTAGCCGGCCCGCGTCCGGTCGTACCGGGCGGGGTCGACCCCGAACGACTCCGCCACGCGACGGTGCCGGTGCGGTTCCTGTGCAGGTGGCGGCGTTATAGTGACCATGCGCCCACTCTAGTGGGCAGCTGCCCACTAGAGGCAGCCGTGTTCGCTCACAGCGATGGGAGAAAGCACTGTGCCGACCGGCGTGGCGCTGCGGGACCCGCGGCAGCAGCTCTTCGAGGCCGCCGGGCGGGTTCTGGTGCGGGACGGGGCCAGCGAGCTGACCAGCAGGGCCGTCACCACCGAGGCCGGGGTCGCCAAGGGCGTCCTGCACCGGTACTTCACCGACTTCGACGGCTTCCTCACCGAGCTCGTGCTCGACCGCATCGCCGGGATCAGGACGAGCCCGCTGCGGGACGCCGCCGGGTCGGGCACCGTCGCGGACAACCTGACCGGCGCCCTGGTCGGCGGCTTCGACCCGGTCGCGATCGCGCTCGTGGTCCTCGTGATCGCGCGCGACGAGCTGCGCAGGCGGCTGCGCGAGGCGGGCACCGCCCGGCTGCCGCTCGTCGGCGAGGTCACCGCCCTGGTCGCGGACTACCTGCAGGCCGAGCGCGACCTCGGCCGGATCGCGCCCGACGCCGACGTGGACACGCTCGCCCCCACCCTGATCGGCGCGGCGCACCTCCAGTTCACCGAGCGCAAGGGCAGCCCCGAGGCACCCGAGGCGGTGCGGAAGGTCGTGACCGCCGTGCTGGCGGGCGTCCTGCGGTGACCTCGTCCTAGGAGACGCGCAGCACGAGCTTGCCGGTCCACTCGCGACCGGCGATCACCTCCACGCCGCTCTCCAGGTCCTCGACCCGGTCCACCCGGGTGCGGAGCCTGCCGTCGGCGACCCAGCGCGCCAGCACACCCAGGTCGCGGTCGAGGCGCCGATCCTCGTGCAGGAGCAGGAACGTGCGGATGTCGCGCCGCGTCCGGTCCCACTGGCTCAGCAGGTCGTCCGGCCGCAGGACCGCGTCGGCGCGGGCCGCCCGGCCGACGCTCACCAGCACACCGTTGTCGCGCAACATGCCGAAGGCCTCGACGAGCGCGTCGCCGCCCACGTTGTCGATCACACCGTCCACTCGGGACGTCGCCGCCGACGGGCGGTCGACGACCTCGCTCGCCCCCAGCTGGCGGAGCCGGTCGACCTGGCCGGGGTCCCGCGTGACCGCCACGACCTCGGCTCCCGCCAGAGCGCCGAGCTGCACGGCGAAGGCGCCCACCGCCCCGGTCGCGCCGGTCACGAGCACCCGCCGGCCGAGAACCGGTCCGATCTCGCGCACCGCCCGCAACGCCGACCCCGCCGCGATCGGCAGGGTGGCCGCGTCGGTGAAGCCGACCTCGTCGGGGACGGGCGCCAGCCACTCGGCGGGCACGGCCCGCAGCTCCGCCCAGCCGCCGGCCGCGGAGAAGGTGGTCACCCTCGTGCCGCGCGCGGGACCGCTGCCGTCGGCGGCCTCCCGTTCCACCACGCCGGCCGCCTCCCAGCCGACCACCAGGCCGGCCGGGGCGTTGTCGATCTCGCCCAGGTCGCCGGGGTTCACCGATGCCGCGCTCACGCGGACCAGCGCCTCGTTCGGCGCGGGAACCGGTTCGGCGACGTCCGCGAGCCGGATCCGGCCGGGCGCGTTGTCCTCCACCACGATCGCTCTCATGCCGCTAAAGTGGCACACTGCGCCATCTGACACAACGTGCCATATGACACGGGATGCCACTCTTGCTAGGGTGCGGACGTGGAAGCGGTGGGCCTGCGGGAGCGCAAGAAGCTGGAACGGCGGGGCGCGATCGTGGCCGCCACCCTCGACCTGTGCACGGAGAACGGCTTCGACGCCACGACCGTCGACGCCATCGCCGAACGGGCGGACGTCTCGCGCCGCACCTTCTTCCGCTTCTTCCCCGCCAAGGAGAACGCCGTCATCGCGCTGGACGACGACCTGTTCGCCACGGCCATCGACCTGTTCGACCGCTCCACCCGCGCCGCCCCGGCCATCGAGCTCGTCGGCGAAGCCCTCGCGGAGGCGACCACGCACTACGACGACGACTGGCACCGCCGGTTCGTCCTCGCCGCCCGGCTGCACGACTCGGTCCCCCACGTCGAGGCGGTGGGGCTCGAGCTGTGCGCGCGGACCGCGGGCCAGTTCCGCGCGCACCTCCGCCCCCGCCTGGAACACACCCCGGACCACGTCCTCGACCTGGCGCTGGAGGCCGCGGTGTCGGGGTGGCGCCTGGCGCGCGCGGAGTGGCTCCTCGCCGCGGCGCCCACGCCCGCGGGTCTGCGCGAGCTGGTGCGCCGCAACGTGCAGGCGCTGGCGGAGGCCACCGCGCTGGTCGTGCCCGCTACTTCGTGAGCCGGCCCGGACTCACGCCACGGTCAGCACGATCTTGCCCCGCAGGTGTCCGCGCGCGGCTCGCTCGTGCGCTGACCGAGCGTCCGCCAGCGCGAAGGTGCTGTCGATCGCGACGCGGAGCGTGCCGTCGTCGAGCAGGCGGCCGATCCCGGCCAGTTGGGCGCCGCTCGACCGGACCTGCGCGGAGGTCACCGTGATGCCGAGCCGGGCGTTCTCCTCGTCGTCGAACTCGCCGAAGTACACCGGGTAGAGCGCACCGCCTCGCTTGATCGCCTGGAGGAACCGCCTGCTCCTGGGCCCGCCGACGCAGTCGAGCACCAGGTCGGCGTCGCGGACGACGTCCTCGGGGTTCTGCCGGGTGTAGTCGACGACCTCGTCGGCGCCGAGGTCCCGCAGGAACTCCTCGTGCGCACCCGACGCGACAGCGATTACCCGCGCGCCCTTCCACTTGGCCAGCTGGAGCGCGAGGTGCCCGACGCCACCGGCGGCACCGTTGACCACGACCGTGCTCCCGGCGCCGAACGGCATCGGCCGGTGCTGCACCGCCTGGAACGGCGAGGGGACGTCGTGACCGAGGTCGATGAGGAACTGCCACGCCGTGAGGCCCGACATCGCCACCGCGGCGGCGTGTTCGTGGCTGACACCGGCCGGCTTGTGCGCGAAGTCGGTGGCCGACGCGGTGACGTACTCGGCGTAGGCGCTGCCCTGCAAGGTGTTCGGGAAGTTCAGCATCCCGAACACCTCGTCGCCGACGGCGAAGCCCTCGGCTCCGGCCCCGACCTCCTCGACGACGCCCGACACGTCCGTGCCGGGGATCAGCGGCAGCGCGACCGGCGGCTTCAGCTCCTCCGGCAGGTCGGGCATCCCCTCCCGCGCGTACCAGTCGGGCGGGTTGACGCCGACCGCGCGCACCCGGACCAGCAGCTGACCGGTCCCCGGCACGGGCTTGGGCGCCACCTCGTACCGCAGCACCTCGGGCCCGCCCTGCTCGTGCAGGCGGATGGCGTTCATGGTCTCTGCAGGCACAACGTTCTCCAGTTCACCAGCGGGTAAGCTCTAACCGAGTCACAGACCCGCTTATCCGGGTCACTGACCCGAATATATGAGTCAGTGACCCGTTACGCAAGGAGCGCAGATGAGGGCGGACGCGAAGGCCAACCACGACCGCCTGCTGGCCGTCGCCGGCACCGTCATCACCGAGCACGGCACCGACGCGTCGATGCGCGACATCGCCCGCAAGGCCGGCGTCGGCCTGGCCACCCTGCAACGCCACTTCCCCACCCGCGAGTCGCTGCTCGAAGCCCTGCTCCGCACCGGCTTCGACGAGCTGACCGACCGTGCCGCGCAGGTCGAGGCCACCAGCCCACCTGACGAGGCCCTGGTGCTGTGGCTGCGTGACTTCATCGCGCTCTGCACGAACTACCGCGGCGTGGTGGGCTCGATGATGCAGGCGATCGAGGACCCGGACTCGGCCCTGCACACCTCGTGCGTGGCGATGCGCGGGTCCGGCGCGCGGTTGCTGACCCGTGCGCAGGAGGCTGGCGAGGCTCGCACCGACCTGGACGGCGCGGATTTGTTCGCTCTGGTGTCGTCGCTCGTGTGGTTGCGCGACCAACCCGGGTTGGAGGGTCGGGCGGAGCGGTTGTTCGACCTGGTGATGAGCGCTGTGGTGACGAAGCGGTGGGCCGGCTGAGGTGGCGTGTCCGGAGTTGCTCGCCCGGCACGAGCTGGTGACCGTGCCGGGCTACCGGCTCGTGACCGTGCGGGACCAGGAGAACGACGCCGGAGCGGGCCTGGACGAGGCTCTCGCGCGAGCCGCGGCGGCCGTGGTGGCCTCGACCGGGTACGAGCTGGTCATCAGCTGCGCTCAGGACCTGCTGCCGGTCGCCGTGCGGCTGCAGACGTGGTCGGCGCGCCCGGAGGACGGCGACGACGAGCCGGAGTGGTCGGTGCCGCAGGAGTTTCAGCTCGAGTGTCCGAGCGGACTGGCCGTGGTCGGCTCCCCCACCGGGGACGTGCTCGACGTGCCACTGCCGGCAGGGCCGGGGGCTTACGGCGTTGACGTCGTCCACCAGGGACGGGAGCGGGCGTTGGCCGCGCGCCAGGACGTGCTGGGGCACGAGGACTTGGCCGGCCGGAAGCAGGAACTCGTGGACGCTCAGCCCGGTGGGTTCGAGCGGTATCGGGTCCGGTTGTGGTTCGGGACGCCGCTGCCGGACGACGAGGACTGGTGACGTGGGCTAATGATCTGCCGGGCACCGGCGACATAAACCGCGTGACGAAGGCATCCCCGTGGCTGTCCGGAGCGGTGTGGGCGTCGGTGGCCGCCGAGCTGCGCGGCCACCTGGAGACCGGGCTCCGCCGCGTGCTCACCGAGGACGTCGTGCGGTTCGCCACCGCCAAAGCCCTGGTGGCGGCCGGAGTCGACGCGGCAGAGGCGCGGTTCGAGGCACCGCATCCGGCGTTGAAGGGTGCGCGGGTCGATCTGGCGGTCGGGTGGCCCGAGCCGGCGGCGTTGATCGAGCTGAAGTTCCCGCGGGAGCCGCACGCCACGAACGCGCCGCGCACGATGGTGCTCGGCAACCTCCTCAAGGACTTCTACCGGCTGGCCGCCTGCTCCGGCGAGGTCGACCGGATCTTCGTCTACGTCGAGAACGACGTCCTGCGCAGGTACGCGGCCGGCACGGCTCGGCGCCACGGACTGCGCCTCGACACCGACACGGTCACGCTCGCCCCTGCCGCCATCGCCGGACTGCCTGCCACGGCACTGCAGAGCATCGGCACGGACCTGGCGCGGCACCACGTCACGGCGTCACGTCTCGCCGTCATCCCCATCGACGACGAGCTGCGCCTGGACGTCTACCTCGTCGATCCACTCACGCACACTCCCGAGCCCGTGCGGACGCCCAGCCCGCGGACGCCCAGCCCGCGGACGCCCAGCCCGCGAATGCCCAGGAATGGCGCCCGCCAGGAGATCCTCGATGCCGCGAGGGCGGTGCTCACCAGGTCCGGCGCGACGACGTTCACCCTCGCCGAGGTGCTCACCGAGATGGCGCGCCGGGACACCCGGTACAAGGAGCAGACCATCCGCACCATGGTCACCTCGCACCTGTGCCGCAACGCCCCCGACCACGCCGCCACCACCTACGACGACTTCGAACGCGTCGGCCGCGGCGTCTACCGCTTCGTCACGGGCTGAGCCGTGCCGCGGAGCTACCCTTCGCCGATGGACGCAGCGGACCGCGACGCCGGCATCGACCTGGCCGAGCTGCTGGCCGCGTTCTCGCTGGCCACCGACCTGGGGCTGGGCCAGCCGATGGAGCACGTGCTGCGGTCGTGGCGGATCGCCGAGCGGCTCGCGGAGCGCATGGGTGTGCCGGAGGACCAGCGGCGGGAGTTGTTCTACGTCTCGATGCTCGCGTGGGTCGGGTGCATCGCGGACTCGCCCGAGGTGGCCGCGTCGTTCGGGGACGACATCGCGTTCCGGGCGGACAGCTACGCGACCGATCTGGCGGGGGCGGCCGGGGCCGGGTTCTTCCTGCGGCGGGCCGGGCGGGGTGGGCCCCTGTGGCACCGGGTGCGGGTGGCGGCGACGATCGTGGGCAGCGGCGGACAGCACGTCGTGCAAGGGATGCAGTCGCACTGCGTCACGACGTCCACGCTGGCGGAGCGGCTCGGGCTGGGGCCCGACGTGGTGACGGCGTTGCGGCAGTTCTTCACCCGCTGGGACGGGCGCGGGGTGCCGCAGGGGGTCAGCGGCACGGACATCGCGCCGGCTGTCCGGCTGGTGCACCTCGCCGACGTCGTCGAGGTCCGGTACCGCAACGCGGGGATCGAGGACGCGGTCGGCGTGGCCGAGGAGCGGCGGGGTGGGCAGTTCGCGCCTGACGTGGTCGACGCGTTCGTCGCGCACGCCGAAGAAGTGTTGTCCGACGGGGACGGGGGCAACGAGATAGGCCTCCCGCGGCTGCGGCCGCTCACGGAGGGCGAGCTCGACTCGGCGCTGGAGGCGCTGGCCGACTTCACAGACCTGCGGTGCGCGTCGCGGGCCGGGCACTCGCGGGGCGTTGCCGAGCTCGCCGGGGCGGCGGCGCGGTCGCTGGGGCTGCCGACGGGCGACGTGATCGCGACCCGGCGCGCCGGGCTGCTGCACGACATCGGGTTGCACGGGGTTCCGGTCACGATCCTGGAGCGGCCAGGGCCGTTGTCGGCCACCGACTGGGAACGGGTGCGGCTCAGTTCCTATTACACGGAAAGGGTTCTCGCCCGTCCGGCGGCGCTGGCCAAGCCCGGTGCGATCGCGGCGATGGCGCACGAGCGCATGGACGGCAGTGGCTACCACCTCGGGGTGTCCGGTGCCGCGGTGCCGCTGACCGGACGTGTGCTGGCGGCGGCGTGCGCGTACCGGGCGATGCTCGAACCGCGGGCGCACCGGGCGGCGTTGAGCGAGAAGCAGGCCGTCGGTGCGCTCCGGGCCGCGGCGCTGGACGGCGACGCGGTCGAGGCCGTGCTCGCCGCCGCGGGCAGCGGGAGACGGCGGCGCGTCACCGGTCCGGCGGGGCTCACCCCGCGCGAGGTGGAGGTGCTGGTGCTGATCTCGCGCGGCGCGCAGACCGGGGAGGTCGCCGACCGGCTCGGCATCTCGCGCAAGACGGCGGGCACGCACATCGAGCGGATCTACACCAAGACCGGGGCGTCGTCGCGGTCCACGGCGACGCTGTTCGCGTTGCGCGCCGGTCTGCTCGACCCGCTCGACCTGTAGGGAGAATGCCCGACGACACGGGCGCCGTCCGCTCCTACCGTCGCTGTTCCCCGACGAGATGGAGCCGATCATGCCCAGCAAAGCCGTCATCAGCCTGTCGACCGGCCTGGAGGACGCGGAGAAGGTGACCGTCGCGTTCCTCGTCGCGATCGGCGCCGCCGAGACCGGCCGCGAGACGCTGATGTTCCTGTCCAAGGAGGCGGTGCGCCTCGCGCTCACCGGCACCGTCGCGGGCACCGCGTGCGACGGCTGCCCGCCGTTGACGGACCTGGTCAAGCGCTACGAGGCGGCTGGCGGGCGCTACTTCGTCTGCCCGCTGTGCTTCAACGCCAAGCAGCTCGACGCCGCGAACCTCGTGGCCGGCGCGGAGCTGAACGGCACCGTGCCGATGTGGCAGTGGATCGGCGACGAGCCCGCCACGACGTTCAGCTACTGACGGCCGCGGCTACTCCTCGACGCGCTGGGTCACCACCCCGCGCACGAAGTACCGCTGCGCCACCAGGAACAGCAGCACCATCGGCACGGTCGCGACGACGCTCGCGGCCATCACGAGCTCCCACTGCGCCTCACCGCCCTGCCCGAACCGGTCGAGCACCGCCTTCAGGCCGCGCGGCAACGTGTACAGCTCGGGCTCGCGCAGGTAGATCAACGGCCTGATCAGGTCGGTCCACGCGGCCTTGAGCTCGAACACCAGCACCACGACGAGCCCGGGCCGGGCGAGCGGCAGCGCGATCGACCGGAACTGCCGCCACGGCCCGGCCCCGTCGACCCGTGCCGCGTCGAAGACCTCGGCGGGCAACCCCAGGAAGAACTGGCGCAGCAGGAACACGTAGAACGCCGAGCCGAAGAGGTTGCCCGCCCACAACGGGATCTGCGTGGTCGCGAGCCCGACGGCGTGCCACTCCAGGTACACCGGCACCATCGTCACGGCGGCGGGCAGCATCATGGTGGCGAGCACGAGTCCGAAGAGGACGGTCCGGCCGCGGAACCGGAAGCGGGCGAAGCCGAACGCGACGACGGCGCTCGACACGGTCGCCGCCACCGCGGCGGCGACCCCGACGGCCACGCTGTTGCCCACCCACGCCAGCAGCGGCACGGCACGCCACACCTCGGTGTAGTTGGCGGGGTTGACCGGCGAGGGCAGCAGGGAGTTGTCGAAGACGTGCGCGCGGTCCTTCAGCGACGCGCTGACCAGCCACCAGAACGGGTAGGCGAACAGCACCCCGACCGCGACCAGCGCCAGCACCACGGGCGCGCGGCGGGTCATGCCCTGTCCTCGTAGTGCACGTAGTCGCGCGACAACCGCACCTGGACCGCCGTGATGGCGGCGATCACCAGGAACAGCACCCACGCGAGCGCCGAGGCGTAGCCCATCCGCAGCGAGCCGAACGCCTCCTGGAACAGGTAGATCACGTAGAACAACGCCGCGTCGCCCTCCGCCGGCGTGGACGGGCGGGCGCCGAAGAACATCGTGTACGCCTCGGTGAACACCTGCAGCGACGCGATCGTGTTGACGACCACCGTGAAGTACACGGTGCCGCTGATGCCGGGCAGCGTCACGTGCCAGAACTGCCGCCACGGGGACGCGCCGTCGAGCCGCGCCGCCTCGTACCGCTCCGCCGGCACCCTGGTCAGCGCCGCCAGGTACAGCACGGCGGTGCTGCCGACCCCCACAGGCTCATCAGCACCAGCCCCGGCTTGATCCAGGCCGGGTCGGTCGTCCACTGCGGTCCGGTGAACCCGAACCAGCCCAGCGCGGCGTTCACCGCGCCGTTCTGGCCGTTGAGCAGCAACAGGAACAGGGCCGCGAGCGCGACCGGCGGGGTCATCGTCGGCAGGAACAGCACGGTGCGGAAGAACCCGGCCGACCGACCGGCGCGGCGCAGCAACGACGCCAGGCCGAGCGCGAGCACGATCTGCGCGGGCACGTGCAGCAGGGTGAAGAAGACGGTGTTGCCCAGCGCGGTCGCGGCGCGGCCGTCCTGGAAGATCTCCCGGTAGTTCTCCAGACCGGCCGGGCGGGGCGGCTTGAGCAGGTCGTAGTGCGAGAACGACAGGTACAGGCTGTAGAGCATCGGCCCGGCCGTCAGCAGCAGGAACCCCGCCACCCACGGCAGCACGAACACCCAGCCGGCACGTGCCTCGCGCGCGTTCGCCATCACCGCCCTCCCACGCGGGTGATCGCCCGGTCCGCCTCGCGCTGTGCCTGCGCCATCGCCTCCTGAGCGGACTGACCACCGAGCAACGCCCTGCTGACGGCGGACTCCCACGAGCGCACGAGGTCGCTGGCGGCGGGGTTCGGCGGGAGGGCGAAAGACTTGTCCTGCACGGCCTGCAACACCCGAACGCCCTTCTCCAGCACGGGGATGCCGCGCGGGTCGTAGACGTCGCGGAAGATCTTCTCGTCGGCGGCGCGGTTCGCGGTGAACGTGCCGCTGTAGGGCTTCCCCTTCTTCGCGAGCGCGTCGCGGCGCGCCTTCGCGGCGGTGACCCAGGTGTCCGTCGCCGTCATCGTCGTGAGGAACTCGCAGGCCAGTTCCGGGTGGCGGGCGCCCTGCGGGATGGCCCAGGCCTGGCCGCCCGCCTCGGTCAGCGGCTCGCCGCGGCGGTCGGTGAACGGCGCGACGGTGACGTCGACGTCCGGCGAGTTCGCGGCGAGGGTGTTGACGTACCAGGAGTCCATCACCATCGCGGCGACCTGGCCGGTGACGATCTCGTTGTCCGCGCCGAAGGAGTCGAACGTGTCGCGGAACGCCTTGAACGCGGCCCAGCCGCCCTGCCGCTGGACGAGGCCGGCGGTGTAGCGGACGGCCTCGACGACGCGCGGGTCGTCGAGGTGCGGTTCACCGGTGACCAGGTCGGCGCCGTTGGCCTTGCTCCACAACGCCAGGAACTCGGGCATGCGCGGGTCGAACCCGATCCGGTCGATGCGGCCGTCCCGCACGAGCGAGAGCTTCGAAGCGACCTCGGCGAGCGCGGGCCAGTCCGTTGTGGACAGTGCGGCCGGGTCGACGCCCATCCGGCGCAGCACCGGGTTGTTGAGGATCAGCACCCGGACGGTGAAGAAGTCGGGCACGCCGTAGACCGCGTTCTCGTAGGTCACCTGCCGCACCGCCGCCTCGCGGAACCCGCTCAGGTCGACGCCCTGCCGCCGCAGGCACGGCCCGAGGTCCTGCACCGCTCCCCTGGCCGCGTAGCCGCCGAGCTTGCGCCGGTCGGCGTACACGAGGTCCGGCGGGTCGCCCGCCGCCACGGCCGAGAGGAACTGCTGCTCGTCGAACGCGCCCTCGTTGATCCGGAGGTCGACCTCGGGACGTCGTTGGCGGAACACGTCCACGCGCGCGGTGGCGTGTTCGTCGGGCAACCCAAAGCCCGTGGTCACGAGCGTGTTCGGCCGATCCGCGGCGCTCGGTCCGAGACCTCCGCAACCCGCCACGAGCAACGCCAGCAGCGGGATGATCACACCTGGCCGGACGAGTGACGATGCCCCCATGAGCCGCGACTACCCGCTCAAGGAGCACCCAAACGACAGCGGCCGGAGGAGTTCCGTCAGACGACGGCAGGGCAGATCTCGTCCTCGGCCGCGGGGGCGCTCCGGCGGTCCTCGGCGATGTGCGCCAGCACGACGTCGGCCTTCTCCGGGGCGAGGAAGCGCAACCCCATGAAGTTGTCGCCGGCCGAGAACCCCGGCAACGCCCAGATCTCCTCGTACGGGACGTGCACCGGCCAGTACCCGCGGAAGCTGTAGACGTTGCTCCACAGGCACTTCCCCGGTTCCGGGCGCCACAGCCGGCGGGCGAAGTCCGGGTCGCGGAACGAGTACCCGACCTCGCCGATGGCCAGCACGTGCTTGCGGCCGGTGAGCAGCGCGACGTCACCGGGAGCGAGGGTGTCCATGCGCTTGTCGTGCTTGTCCGTGGTGCCCCACAAGCGCGTCCGGCCGCTCGGGTGGGCGGCGGTCAGGCCGGTCAGGTCCTCCCGGCTCAGGCCGAGGTCGTGGAACGGCACCGCGCGGGTCAGGGTGTCGGCCCAGTGCCGGCGTGCTCCGGGAGTGCCGTACGAGGGTTGGATGAAGACCTGCACCACGCCCGACACGGTACCCGCGGGCCGGCGGCGTGCACGCGGAGGTCAGTCGTCGGTCGCGTAGTCGCGCAGCGCCTCGGTCAGGTCGGTCAGGAACCCGAGCACCGTCGCCACCTGCTCGTCGTCCAGGCGGTCGGTGATCGCGGCGACGTCGTGCAGCAGCGGCGTCAGCGCCCGCCGCACCTCGTCGCGGGCGTGGTCGGTGGCACCGAGCACGACCCGGCGCCTGTCCCGCGGGTCCGGTGCGCGGGTGAGGTGCCCGGCGCCGACCAGCCGGTCGACCAGCACGGTCGCGGACGCGGACCGGATGCCGAGGCGGTCGCCCAGCTCGACCGGGCCCAGTGGAGAGTCGGCCGAGACGACGTGGTCGACGGCCTGCACGTCGGTGATGCGCACACCGAGCCGGCGGGCCATCGCGGCCTGCATCTCCCGGCCCGCCTGCAACATCCGCCGCACCGCCAGGCCGACCTCACGCGTCCGGTCGTGGTTCACACCGCAATAGTAGCTAGAAGTTCTAGGTAGAAGTATGGTCGGAGATATGACTAGAAGTTCTAGCGAGCTCAACGCGCAGATGATCGCGCGGATCCTGGACACCCCCGCGCAGCCCGTCGCCGACGGCGGGTATGCGTTGCGGGTCGTGGAGACGCGCGGACGCGTGACGGGTGAGCCGCGCCGGACGCCGCTCGGCCTGACCCGGGTCGGCGGCCGCCACTACCTGGTCTGCCCGGACCGGCGGCGCGACTGGGTGCGCAACCTGCTGGCGGACGCCGGGTGCGCGCTGCTCGCCGGCGGCGAAAGGCAGCCGGAGCACGCCGTCGAGGTGAACGGCGAGGAAGCCGCTGCGGTGGTGTCGGTCTACCTGACGGCGGTCGAGACGCCGTGGGCGCTGCGGGCGTTCCCCGTGCCGCCGGGCTCCTCCACGGCCGAGATCGAACGCCATCTCGGCGTGATGGCGGTGTTCCGCCTGGACGGTGGCTCGTGACCGGCTGCGTGGTCGCCGGCGGCGGCCCCGGCGGCATGGTGCTCGCGCTCCTGCTGGGACGGGCCGGGATCCCGGTGACGCTGCTGGAGAAGCACCGCGACTTCGACCGCGACTTCCGCGGCGACTCGCTGCACCCCTACACGCTGGAGCTGCTCGACCAGCTCGGCCTCGCCGAGCCGTTGCTCGCGCTGCCGCACCACAAGGCGCGCTACTTCCGCTTCCACGTGCCCGGCGCGACGATCACCGCCGCCGACTACGGCAAGCTGCGCTCCCCCTTCAACTACGTGGCCCTGATGCCGCAGGCCCGGTTCCTGGCCTTCCTGGCCGAGCGGGTGACGGCGCTGCCGGGCTGCCGGATCCTGACCGGCAGCACCGTCACGGACCTGCTGACCGACGACGACGGCGACGTGCGCGGCGTCCGCTACCGCGACGGAGAGGGGCACCACGACCTGCCCGCCGACCTGGTCGTCGGTTCCGACGGCCGCTTCTCGCGGATGCGCAAGATCGCCGAGCTGCCGGCGCGGTCGCTCGGCGCGACCACCGACCTGCTGTGGTTCCGGCTCCCCCAGCACGACACCGACCCGCCGGACGCCGACGTCGACCTGTTCTTCGGCCGCGACCACTACGTGGGACTGCTCACCGGCACGGCCGGGTGGCAGGTCGGCTACACGCTGCCCAAGGGCGGGTACGCGGCCGCCCGCGACGCCGGGGTGGAGCCGATCCGCCGGTTCGTCGCCCGGCAGGTGCCGTGGCTGGCCGACCGGGTGCACCTGCTGGAGGACTTCTCGCAGACCACGCTGCTGTCCGTCGACATCTCCCGCGTCGAGCGGTGGTGGCGGCCGGGGCTGCTGCTGATCGGCGACGCCGCCCACGTCATCTCGCCGGTCGGCGGCAACGGCATCCTCATGGCGGTCCAGGACGCCGTCGCCGCGGCGAACCACCTCGTGCCCGCGCTGCGTGCCGGCCGGGTGCCCTCTGACGTGCTCGCCGCGATCCAGACGGAGCGCGAACCGTCGATCGAACGCGTGCAGGCGCAGCAGGTCCGCACCGAGCAGCGCGTCGCCCGCGCCCGCGCGAAGGGCAGGTCGATCTCACCGCCGACCCTGCTCAGGTACGTGACGGCGCTGCCGGGCGTGCGACGGGTGCTGGCCTCGTCCAACGCCTACGGGCCGCGGCCGCCGAAGCTGCTGCCGCAGACGTCAGCTGCCCGGTGACGCGGCCGGCTGGGTGTTCCAGCTGTCCGCGTCGGCGGGCTTGCCGAACAGGTAGCCCTGCGCGTAGGCGCACCCGGCCTCGCGCAGCCAGTCCGCCTGCTCGGGCGTCTCGATCCCCTCGGCGACCGTCCTGGCGCCGAGGACGTCGGCGAGCTCGATGATGCACCGGATCACGCCCTCGGTGCGGCCGTTGTGGCCCAGCTCCCCGGTGAACGTCCGGTCGATCTTCACGACGTCGAACGGGTAGCGCTGGAGGTAGCCCAGCGACGAGTAGCCGGTGCCGAAGTCGTCCAGCGCGACGCGGACACCCGCGTCCCGCACCGCCACCAGGCTCCGCATCGCCGGTTCGTCGGCCCACACGCTCTCGGTCACCTCGACGGTCAGCCGGCCCGGCTGCAGCCCGGTCGTGGCGAGCACCCGTTCCAGCCGCGGCAGGAAACCGGGTGTCGACAGCTCGCGCGTGGACACGTTCACCGTCACCCCCAGCGCACGCCCTTCGGCGTGCCAGCACACGGCCTGGCGGCACGCGGTCTCGAGCACGTTCTCGCCGAGCGGCACGATGAGACCGGTCTCCTCGGCCAGGCCGATGAACGCGTCCGGTCCCAGCAGTCCGACGCCGGGACGCTGCCACCGCACCAGCGCCTCGGCGCTCGTCACCGCGCCCGTCGCGAGGTCGACGATCGGCTGGTAGTGCACGACCAGCTGGCCTTCCTCGACGGCGGTGCGCAGGTCGGCCTTGTCGCGTTGCCGCGCGAGCGCCTGCTCCCCCATCTCGCGGCGGAACAGGCGGAAGCGGTTCCCGCCGTCCCTCTTCGCCACGTACATCGCGGTGTCCGCGTCGCGCAGCAGGTCGGCCGCGCCGGACTCGCCCTGGCAGACCGCGACGCCGATGCTCGCCCCGAACTGCCGCGGCGCGTCGTTCAGCTTCGACAGCACGGACTTCGCCAGCCGCACGGTGTCGCGGACGTCGAAACCCGGTGCGAGGACGGCGAACTCGTCCCCGCCGAGCCGGCCCGCGATCGCACGCGGGGTCAGGGCGGACCGCAGCCGGGCGGCCACGGCCTTCAGGTACCGGTCGCCCACCTCGTGCCCGTCGGCGTCGTTGACGTCCTTGAACCTGTCCAGGTCCACGACCAGGAGCCCGACCGGGCCTCCGAGCTCCACGGCCTCCTGCACGAGGTGCAGGAAGTGCGCGCGGCTGGCCAGCCCGGTGAGCTCGTCGCGCTCCGCCCTGTCGCGCAACGCCTCCTCCCACAGCCGCCGCTTGCTCACGTCCACGGCGGCGACCACCGTGTGGTCCGGACCGGACTCCTGCTCGACGGGTCCGGTGTGCACGGCGAGCACCAGGCCGTCGCGCGGCTCGACCTCGATCGGGCCGTCCACGGACGCGCACCCGTCGCCGCACCGGGTGAGGCCCGCGCCGTGCGGGCAGGGCACCGTGCCGGGGCCGTCGTCCCAGCCGAACAGCTCGCGGGCGCGGGCGTTGTGCAGCCGCGGGGTTCCGTGCTCGTCGAGGAGGGCGAGTCCGACCGGAGTCGCCTGCAGCAGCGCGTCCACGGTCCGGCGGGCGGCCCGCTGCGCCTGGACGGCGCGCACGGTCTCGTGCAGCGCGAACGTCCCGATCACCAGTCCCAGCAGGGGCATGACCCCCGACATCAGCACGTCCGGGTCGGGTCGTTCCGCGCGGGACAACGAGACGGCCAGCCCGCCCACGTAGCCGGCGAGACCGGGCAGCGACGTGACCGGGTACCGCCGGGACCCGCCGTGCAACGCGCGTCTCGTGGTGGTGCCGAACAGGAACGCGAGCACCGGCTGCGGGACGGGCAGGACCAGCGCCGCTCCCGCCGTCACGACACCTTCGACGACCGCGACCGCCCAGCCGTCGTGCCGCGGCCGGCGCCACCACGTGGCGAGCACCAGCACGACCGCGGCGGCCAGCACGAAGCGGACGGCACCGTCCCCGGCGAACACCAGGTTCGCGGCGAGCGCCACACCCCCGAACCACGCGAAAGCATTGGTGAGCAATCGAACCGCTCGCAGCGGACCACGGGCGGGGCGGACCGCCGGCTCGTCCACCGGCCCCGATGCCGTGGCACTGGAACGGTGCGAACGTGCCACGCCTGTTGCCCCCAGGGGTTCTAGGTGGGTCGGCTGTCCAGCTCAACGAAAACTGCACTATCTGTGGAGGAAGGTCCACGGTACAACCGCCGTTCGGGTACCGGGACGGCACCGGTCGCGGACGGCCCGCAGGTCCCTGCCGGAAGAGGACCTCGGCCCCTGGAGGGACTGCTCCGCTCAGCGGAAGGTGTTGGCGTTCAAGCAGCCTGAAGGAGGCACGCGGTGCAGCACACCGGCGCGACGAGAACCCCGGTCGCCCTCACCCGGTACTTCGACGAGGTCGTCGACCGGCTGGCCGAACAGGGGCTGGACGTGGCCCAGGTCGTCCTGGAGCTCTCGCCGACCCGCCCGAAACGGGGCCAGGTGGTCACCGGCCGGGGTCCGGTGCTGCGCTGGCACGAGGACCTCGGCTGGAGCAACGGGGCCGAGTCCGCCGGCCCGGCCGCGCACCCGGCCGAGGTGGCCGGGCTGCTCGACCGGATGTGACGGACCTCCCCGCACCGTCCTCAGTGGACGCCGGCCGTCACTTGGCCGGGCTGCTGACCAGCATCGGCGCCACGTCCAGATCGGCGCTCAGCAACCCGTAGGTCTTCATCAGCGTCGCCACCCGCTGCAGCCGCGTGGGGTCGAGCGAGGTGGGGAACTGGCCGAGGTGCACCAGCTTCGCGGTGTCGCGGTCCACCCCGGCGTACTCGGGCAGCAGGGCCTGGACCGTGGCGCGGTCCGACGCGTCGCGCTGCCCCTTGGCCATCGCGCGCTGGAACGCCGCGACCGTGTTCGGGTTCTCCTGGGCGAACCGGCCGGTCGTGCCGTAGCCGGCGATCGGGATGCCGTCGGTGGGACCCGAGGCCGCGTCGAGGATCGCGAGCTGGCCGGAGTTGCGCTGCGCCTTGGTGATGAACGGCTCGCTCATGAACCCGGCGTCGACGACGTTGCGTTCGATCGCCGCCTCCATGTCGGGCATGGGCATGGCCTTGAGCGTGACCTGCCTCGGGTCGATGTTGTTCGCCTCCAGCACCGCCTTCGTGGTGAGCTCGGAGATGTTGTTGAGGGTGTTGATCGCGATGGTCTTGCCGACCAGGTCCTGCATCGTCCTGATCGAGCCGTTGCCCTTGACGAGGACCAGGAACATGCCGGGCTTCGCCTGGTAGGCGTCGTTGATGAGCTTGAGGCCGCCGACCGCCTTCGCGGTCCCCTCGGCCTGGGCGGCGATGAACGACACCCAGTTGCCGAAGGTGATGTCGAGCCCGCCCTTGACGAGGCTCGGGATGGCGGCGGCACCGCCCTGGACGACGACCGTCTCGACTTCGAGCCCTTCGGCGCGGAAGTACCCGTTCCTGATCGCGATCTGCAGCGGCGCGACGTCCACGACGGACAGCACGCCGACCTTGATCCTGGCTTTCTCGGGCACGGCAGGGGAATGAGCGACGGGAGCTTTTTCGGCCGCGAGCGAATTGCATCCGGAGACCGCCGCGAGTACGGCGGCAATGGACAGGAGAACAGCGACCCGACGACTGCCAATCATGTGTTCTTCTCCTGGCGGAGTGGCGGAAAGGCCTGCTCCGAAGCACACTGATCGCGACGGACGGCGCAAGGAACTCCGCCGTTCGACGCCTCCTCGACCGGCGCCCGGAGATTGTTCAGGGAGCTTTGCGTGAGCATCCTCGCACGCGAGTCAAGAAGGCAGAAAAACGAAATCGGAAAGCATCAAGGACCTAATGCCCTGATATTCCACGCTGAGACGCAAACACGGCGGCAATCGCGATTCCCGTCGCGGTGTGTCACCTGACGAACTGGGTGCGCGGTGCCGACCAGCTGGCGAGCAGGGTCAGCTTCTCCTCGTCCGCGGACCCCGGCTCGGCGGTGCAGACGCACATGGGGCGCGTCTCGGCGGCCGAGATCGGCAGATCCACCGAGTGGTAGCTCAGGCTCATCCGCCCGGCCTCCGGGTGGCGGAAGATCTTGGTCCCCCGCGCGTGGAGGAGGACGTCGTGCGCGTTCCACCGCGTGCGGAACTCGGCGCTGGCGGTCGTCAGCTCGCCGACCAGCTCCCGTGTCAGGACGTCGTGCGGGTGGCGACCGGCCTCGGTGCGCAGCGACGCGGCGAGCACGTCGGCGACGACGTTCCAGTTGCCGTAGAAGTCGCGGGCGCCGGGGTCGAGGAAGTGGTAGCGGATGAAGTTCGCCTGCCCGTTCTCGACGGTGGTGGCGCTGGCGAAGAGCGGCGCGAACAGCGCGCGGGCCAGTGCGTTGGTCGCCAGGACGTCCTGGCGCCGGGTGGTGACCATGGCCGCGGACAACGTCATGCTGTCCAGCAACCATTGGACGGTCGCCGGTAGCAGCGGTTCGGCCGTCCGCGCGGCGCGGGCCGGCTCGGCGGCGTGGGCCAGGTCGAACAGGTAGACGCGTTCCTCGTCGTCGAGCCGCAGGACCCGTGCGACGGCGTCGAGCACCTGCCGGGAGACGCCGCTGATGTGGCCCTTCTCCAAGCGGGTGTACCAGTCGGCGCTCACGCCCGCGAGCAGCGCGACCTCCTCGCGGCGCAGTCCCGGCACGCGACGCCGGCCGTGGACGGGGAGGCCGGCCTCGTCCGGGGTGATCCTGGCGCGCCTGCTCGCCAGGAACTCCCGCACGTCGGCCCGGTTCCCCGGCTGCCGCCGGACGTCGTCGCTCATGTCCCCAGTGTAGGAACGTCCTCCGGCCGGAGAGGGGGTGGAGATTCTCCCCCCGACAAGCCGGCCCTGCCGGGTCCGCGACGGGGGCGTTTGCATGGTGGTCACGTCAGCCCGGCTGACGTTCTCCCAGCCGGTAACCGAACCTGGAGCACTCCGTGTCCTCTGCTCGTGCCCGCCGCCTGCTCGGCGGCGTCCTCACCGCGGCGCTGGCCCTCTCCGCGTCCCCCGCCGCCCAGGCCCACGGCCACCACGCCGTCGACCGCTACGTCGTCCCCGGCGACAAGGCCTACCCGGAGGGCATCGTCCGGGAACCCGGCACGCCCTACTTCTACGTCGGCGGGACGACCGACGGCACGATCTGGCGGGGCCGGGTCGACCAGCCGAGGCTGCGCGTCTTCCTCCCCGGCGGCCGGGACGGCCGCACCACCGCCGTCGGCATGAAGATCACCCGCGGCCTGCTGGTCGTGGCGGGCGGCGCCACCGGCAAGGTGTTCGCCTACAGCACCCGGACCGGGAAGCTGGTGCACGTCTTCGACTCCGGCGCCCGCGACGGTCTCGTCAACGACGTGGCCATCGCCCCGAACGGCGACGCCTACGTCACCGACTCGTTCCGCCCCGTGCTCTACCGGATCACCGCCGCGCAGCTGGCGAGCCGTGACGTCGACCAGCCGCTCCGGACCTTCGTCGACTTCACCGGCACGCCGGTGAAATACGAGGAGGGCATCAACGGCAACGGTCTCGTCGTCACCCCGGACGGCCGGTACGTGCTGATGGCCGACACGAACTCGCAGGCGTTCCACCGCATCGGCACCGCGACCGGCGCGATCACCCCGGTCGACCTCGGCGGCGTGACCGACATCGGTTCCGACGGACTGCTGCTGCGCGACGGCTTGCTCTACAGCGTCACCAGCCTCTTCCACCCCGAGGGCGAGATCAGCGTCCTGCGGCTGAGCGACGACTACTCGCGGGCACGGGTGCAGCGCCGGATCAACGGCAGGGGCATGGACGTCCCGTCGACGGCGGCGTTCGACGGCGACGACCTGCTGGTGGTCAACTTCCAGTACCAGATCGCCGAGCCGAACCTGCCGTTCACGGTGGTGCGGGTCGGGCTCTGACCGCGCGAGCGGGCCGGCGGGACGTCACACGTCGTCGCGCCGGCCCGCCGCGAGCACCGCGGGGTCGGTGAAGGACGCGTCGCGCGGCGTCTCCGTGCGGAAGTCCTCGCCGGACTCCCGGTCCCAGTCCTCCGACTCGTCCCCCAGCCGTGCGACCAGCTCGAAGAACCGGCTCTCGGCCGGACGGAGACCGGCGACCACGTCCGTCAGGTCACGCTCGCCGACGAACCACGAGCCGTCCGCGCCGACGGACAGCACGGCGAGCCACCCGTCCGCGTCGGCCGGCCAGAGGTTGGCACCCGTCTCGGCCCAGAACAGCACGGTGTCCTCGGCCTGCCCCGACCGGAAAGGCCCGGTCGCGGCGAGCATCAGCAGTGCCATGTGGACGCTCCACTCCGGATACCCGACGTGGAAGAGGTACGCCTCCAGCGCTCCGTCCCGGTGCAGGAGGACGCCGCAGTCCTCGTCGCCGGCGCACGAGTCTTCGACCCGACCGGCGAAGTACTCCCCGGGAGTGCCGTCGCCGACCGACTCCCACTCATGATCAGCGCGCCGGCCGTCCCACAGCCACCCGCCGAACATCTCCTCAGGGTTCGCGATCCCGGCCAGACCCTCCACCGGGGTCGTCAGCCACGCCTCGAACCCCTCGCGGGACATGGGAATGCGGGCGGCCACCAGGAAACTGTCCGACACGGCTGGGCTCCTCCTCGTCCTGCGACCGACGACACGGATTCAACCCGACGGCGTGATCACTCGCGCAGCCGGCCGGTTCACGCGAAAGACGGACCGTGCGCCGCACGCGTCCGACCGAACACATGTGCGAATGTCCTGATAGATTCCCGTCTTATGGATCGGCAGCTGCTCGAACCGTCCCTAATGGACGGACATCTCACCTTCACGCACGACTCGACGGGACGGCCCGTCGCGCTGCTCCCCGCGCGGTGCAAGCTCGGCCGGCACACGCTCGGCCACAACCGGTTCCGGGCGGTGGTGCGGGACGGCGAGGCCCACATCAGCTGCCTGGCCTGCGCCACCGACACCGCCGACCACTTCTGGCGGCTGTCCGCGACGGCGCCGGCTCCCGACCGCGCCGAGCTGTCCGAGGAGCGGTACCTCGAGCTCGTGCTGCACCGGGCGCAGCGCGCGGTGACAGCGGGTGGACATGGCGATTAACAGCCCGTTCACCACCTGGGAGGGCGACGACGTCCACGGCCGCAGACCGGTGCTCACGAGGGTCGGCGTGCGGCTGGACCGGCTGTTCGCCCGCCTCCCCGGCGCACCCCGGCGCGTCATCGAGACGGGGCTCGACCTGACCGGCGAGGTCGAGGGCCGCCTGCACGGGCGGTTCCCCGGCGTCGACGGCGACTGGTTCGGGGTCGTCAACTACGAGCTGCGGTACGCCGACGGACGTCCCCAGCAGGTGTACCTGACCGACCAGCTCGTCCCGTTCCACGTGCTCAGGCTGCGCGAGTAGGACGCCGCGCGTCCACCGGTTGTCCGTTCCCCCCGTGCCGGGAGACGATCTCACCGAGATGCTGTTCGGCACGTCAGGGGGCGGTCGTGGACAAGGTCAAGGCGGAGTTCCTCGTTCTGGACGACCGGTTCGCCGGCGTCAACGGCGACGAGTGGATCCAGCGGCTGCACACCGGGTGCCGGTGGACCGAGGGGCCCGCCTACTTCCCCGCCGGGCGCTACCTGGTGTTCAGCGACATCCCGAACGACCGCGTGCTGCGCTGGGACGAGCTCACCGACGTCGTCGGCGTCTTCAAGGAGCCGGCGGGGTTCCACAACGGGCACACCGTCGACCGCCAGGGTCGGCTCGTCAGCTGCGAGCACGGCAACCGGCGCGTGACGCGCACCGAGCACGACGGCTCGACCACCGTGCTCGCCGAGACGTACCGGGGCAAGAGGTTCAACAGCCCCAACGACGTCGTCGAGTCCGCGGACGGCGCGATCTGGTTCACCGACCCGAGCTACGGCATCGACAGCGACTACGAGGGCCACCAGGCCGAGAGCGAGATCGGCGGGTGCCACGTCTACCGCGTCGACCCCGCCGACGGCTCGGTGACGGTCGTCGCCGACGACTTCTGCCGGCCGAACGGGCTCGCGTTCTCCCTGGACGGGTCGCTGCTCTACATCGCCGACACCCGCCAGGACCCCAGCCACATCAGGGTCTTCCGGGTCGAGGACGGCCGCGCGCTCGCCGGCGGCGAGGTGTTCGCGACCAGCGACTCCGGCGGGTTCGACGGCCTGCGCGTCGACGCCGCGGGCCGGCTCTGGGCGGCGGCGCACGACGGCCTGCACTGCTTCGCTCCGGACGGCACGCGGATCGGCAAGCTGGCCGTGCCCGAGGTGTGCTCGAACCTGACCTTCGGCGGGCCGCGGCGCAACGACCTGTTCATCACGGCGTCGAGCTCGGTGTACACGCTGCGGGTGAACTTCTCCGGGCCACACCACTAGGCTTCGAGGTCCTCCGCGAACCGGGTGAGCACCGCCTCGGCCACGTGGCGCAGCTTCGTGTTGCTGTGCTGGGAAAGGCCGACCAGGTGCCGGAACGCGGTGTCGGCGTCCCAGCGGCGGGTCGCCATCAGCACGCCGACCGCCCTGCCGATCTCGCCGCGGGTCTCCACCGCGGTCCGCAGCGACTCCGCCTCGTGCTCGCCCTGGGCGATGAGCGACTCGCGGAACCGCGACAGCTCCAGGTGGACGCGGACGCGGGCGACCAGTTCGCTGGGGTGGAAGGGTTTCACCACGTAGTCGTCCGCGCCGTGCACCAGTCCGTCCACAGCGGACTCCGAGCCGGCGCGGGCGGTCAGCAGGATCACCGGCACGCGGGACAGGGCCGAGTCGCCGCGCAGGTCGCGCAGCAGCTCCAGGCCGTCGCGACCGGGCAGCATCACGTCGGTGAGCACGAGGTCCGGGCGCGCGGCCCGGATGCGGTCCAGCGCGGTCTCGGCGTCGGCGGCGGGGTCCACCGCCCAGCCCTGGCCGGTGAGCAGGCGGACGAGGTAGTCGCGCATGTCGGCGTTGTCCTCGACGAGCACGATCCGCCGTTCGCCTCCCGGCCCGCCGCCGGGGTGCGGGGGCACCGGTTCCCACTGCCGCGCTTCGGCGAGGAACGCCGCTCCGAGCCGCGCGACCCGTTCCCCGGCGGGCCGGGCGGTGTCGGCGGGCACGAACGGGACGGTGACGGTGAACGTGCTGCCCTGCCCCGCGGCGCTGGTGAGGCCGACACCGCCGCCCATCGCCCGCGCCAGGTCGGCCACCAGCGCGAGACCGATGCCGGTGCCTTCGCGGCTGCGGCCGGTGACGCTGCCGACCTGGTGGAAGCGGTCGAACACGTGGTCCTGCTCGCCGGGCGGGATGCCGACGCCCGTGTCGGCGACGGTCAGCGCGAGCTGGTCGCCGGTGCGGGCGAGGGTGACGGCCACGGTGCCGCGGTCGGTGAACTTGATCGCGTTGGACACGAGGTTCAGCCCGATCCGCGCCCACATCTCCTGGTCCACGGCGGCCATGACCGGGTCGGTGGTGACGGTCAGGCCCAGACCGGCACCCTCGGCCGCGGCGCGGAACATGCTGACGCACTCCTCGGTCAGCTTGGCCAGGTCGGTCGGTTCCGGCCGCGCGTCGAGGTGGCCGGACTGCGCCCTCGCGACGTCGAGCAGGTTGTCCACCAGCCGTTCCAGGCGCAACGCGGCCCGGTGGGCGGCGGCCAGCGTCTCGCGGCGCTCCCCCGCCACCGCCTCGTCGCCGAGCAGGTCGCCCAGCGGCGCGAGCAGCAGGGTCAGCGGCGTGCGGAACTCGTGGCTGATGTTCTGGAACAGCCGGTTCTTCGCGGCGTCCAGCTCGGCGAGCGCCTCGGCGCGGGCGCGTTCGGCGGCGTAGGCGTTCGCGTCGCCGACGACCGCGGCGACCTTGGCCACGACCAGGTCGGCGTAGGTCGCGTACAGCTCGTCGAACGCCCGGCGCGGACTCAGGCCGAGCACCAGCACGCCGCCGTCGGGCAACGGGGCCACGACCGCGCCGGGCAGGTACCGGGTCAGGCCGGTCTTCGCCGCGAGCCGCACGGTCTCGTCCGGCACCTCGGCCGCGCCGTAGCCCGCGACCAGCCGGTGCCGCCCGTCGGCGCCGCGCAGGTGCACCTGCGCGGCCGGCACGTCGGCGGGGTTGCCGCGCAGCACCTCGACCGCGGCCCGGCACACGTCGGCCGCGGTGTCCGCCTCGGCGATCGTCACGGTTCCCAGTCCCCGCAACGACTCCAGCCTGCGTTCGCTGAGCACCTGGGCCGTGACGTCGGTCGTGGCCACGAAGATGCCGGCGACGGTGCCGTCCTCCGCGAGCACCGGGCTGTAGGAGAACGTCCAGTACGTCTCCTCCAGGTAGCCGTGGCGGCGCAGGAACAGGTTGAGCTTCTCCGAGTACGTGGAGACGCCGGACAGCGCCCGGCCGGCGAGCGGCGCGAGCTCGTCCCACACCTCCGCCCAGCACTCGGTCGCGGGCTGCCCGACCGCCGCCGGGAACTTCTCGCCGAGCACCGAGGTGTAGGCGTGGTTGAAGATCTGCACCAGGCCGGGACCCCACCACAGCAGCATCGGGATCTGCGACGGCATCACCGTGCGCACCGCGGCCCGCAGCTCCGCGGGCCACGACTCGACCGGACCCAGCGCCGTCGCCGCCCAGTCGCGGTCGCGATGCGCCGCACTGGTCCCGTCGTCGCCGGTGAACAGGCCCACGTGCGCCACCCCGCCTTCCGCTGCCGTGGCGGAACCGGGCAGAGGGAGCACCGAGCGGGTTCACAGCCATCGAGATCGTGTGGCTGCGTTCTCAACCCGGTGCGTGATCCTATCGCGACCGCGCCCCGGACGCCTCATCGTCCACATCGGACGGCGCAGGACAGGGGCGGCGCGGACCCGGACGCGGTCAGCGGTTCAGGTAGGCGGACAGCCCGCCGAGCTCCTCACCGGCGATGAACACCGACGGCACGTGGATGAGCACTTCCTCGACGTGCCGGGAACAGCCCCACGCCGCGTCGCCCCACGAGTCGGCGACCTTGAGCTCGGCCGGCGCGGCGCACCCGGTCCTGCCGCCCAGCTGGCAACGCTCCGGGCGCGGGGTCTGGGCGTGCGCGGCCGCGGCGGCGCGCATCTGGGCGGCCAGCTCCGCGGCGGCGTCGGCGCGGCGCTCGGCCTCGGCGCGCAGTTCGCGTTCCGCGCGCGCCGTCTCGGCCAATGCCTCGCGGGCGGCCTCGGCGCGGGCCTCCGCCGCCTGCCTGGCCAGCTCGTTGTGGTGGCGTTCGATCGCCAGGGCCGCGGTGCCGGCGAACACCCGGATGATCGCGAGGTCGATCTCCTGCGGGACGCGCGGGACCCGGTGGTACATCGCGAAGGTGCCGAGCAGGCCGCCGTCGCGGGCGAGGATCGGCGTGGACCAGCAGGCGCCGAGCCCCGCCTTCACCGCCAGGTCGCGGAAGTCGTCCCAGAACGGGTCGGTGGCGATGTCGGTGACGATCACCGGTTCGCGGCGGTGGGCCGCCGTGCCGCACGAGCCGACGCCCTCCCCGGTCGCGATGCCGTCGATGGCCTCGTTGTAGAACGCGGGCAGGCTGGGGGCGGCGCCGTGGCGCAGGTGCAGGCCGTCGGGGTCGGCGAGCAGGACCGAGACGAACAGCTCCCGCGGCACCAGTTCCTCGATGCAGCGGGCCATCCCGTCGAGCACCTCGGCCAGGGGCGCCTGCCGGGCGATCTGCTCCAGCAGGACGCGGTGCTCGGCCATCAGCCGCTGCGAGTGCTTGACGCTGGTGGTCTCCACGCCGATCACCCGCACGCCGAGCACGTCGCCGGCGGCGTCGCGGCGCGGTTCGCAGGTGAGGTCGAAGAACGCCTCCCGCGCCTGGGGTCCGCTGCCCAGTTCCACCCGCACGTCGCGGTCGGTGCGGGCCTCGCCGGTGCGGCGGACCTCGTCGAGCAGGTCGAGGAAGCCGCGGTCGCGCACGTCGGGCAGCACGTCCGCCAGCGCGAGACCGGTGCGGCCGACGCCGAAGGCGGCGTGGAACGCCGGGTTGGCCCTCTCCACCACGTGGCCGGGACCCGAGACCGTCGCGAAGACGGCGCTGGAGCGCCCGAACAGGGCGCGCAGGTCCTCCTCGGCCGCGACCGCGCCCGCCACGTGCGACGTCTCCGCGGTCCGCCCGTGCGCGCCAGATGCGCTCATGGCCACCCTCTCGCCATGCGTCACCGGCTCGCTGTTCGACCTCGGACGCTGTTCCCAGTCCTCGCCGACCGCGAGTGCCGGGAAGCCTACCCGCCCGGAAGGGTCGCACTCGACCACCGAGGTTTGACGCCGGCCGAAACGGGGTCCCCCTCCGAGGTGCCCCCTCCGGCAGGGCACACGCGACTGTGGAGGTTCACCGTGTCACTGACCGCCCTGGCTCTCGTCTGCAGCCTGAAGCCGTCCCCCGCCCCGTCCAGCAGCGACCTCATCGCCACGCAGCTGCTGGCGGAGCTGAAGAAGCACGGCGTCGACGGCGAGACGATCCGCGTGGTGGACCACGACGTCAAGCCCGGTGTCGAGGCCGACATGGGCGACGGCGACGCGTGGCCCGCGCTGCGCGAGGCCGTCGGCAGGGCCGACATCCTGATCATCGCCACGCCCACCTGGATGGGGCACGCCTCCAGCGTCGCGCACCGCGTCCTCGAACGGCTCGACGCCGCGCTGTCGGAGACCGACGACGAGGGCAGGCCCGCCATGTTCGGCAAGGTCGCGCTGGCGGCCGTGGTGGGCAACGAGGACGGCGCCCACAAGATCGTGGCGGACCTGTTCCAGGCGCTCAACGACACGGGTTTCTCCATCCCGGCGCAGGGCTGCACCTACTGGAACGGCCAGGCGATGCAGACCGTCGACTTCAACGACCTGGACGAGACGCCGGACGAGGTCAAGTCCACCAACGCCACCGCGGCGCGCAACGCCGCGCACCTCGCCCGGCTGCTGCGCGCCGCCCAGTACCCGGCCGGGTCCTGACCGCGGCTCAGCGCGCGCGGAACCACCCGCGGGCCGCGACCACCATCAGCACGGTGGTCGCGACCCAGGCGGCCACCGCGACGATCGTGGCCACCGCCCCCGCGGTCCTGAGGAACGGCAGGCGCACCGCCTCGCCGAGAGCCGTGCACGCCGCGGCGTACGTGCCGAGCGGGAAGACGATGCTCCACAGCCCGGCCTCGTACCGGGCCGGTCGGCGCTGCACGACGTACCGCCACACCCCCAGGACGACCAGCAGCGGGAACCACCACGTGCCGAAGGCCCACAGGGCGATCGCCATCCCGGCGACGAACCCGGCCGTGACGTCCAGGATCGCGGGACCCGCCGGGAGCGACAGGACGCGCGCCGCCGCCAGGGCCGAGATCGCCGTCGCGCCGGTGAGGATCCAATAGGCGGGCGTCACCGTCTGACGGGTGTTGGGGGCGGTCAGCAGCCGCGACAGCACGATCGCGGCGAGCACGACGTACAGGACCGTTCCCGCGCCCCACAACGCCACCGCCACCGTGGCCGTCACCTCCGCGCCGCCGGGACCGACGGCCATCACCGCGATCGCGAGCGACTGGGTGCCCACGACCCACAGCAGCCAGCTGCCGTCGACGTCGGCGGGAGTCGGCGACGGCGCCGTGCGCAGCATCAGCGCCGCCGGCACCCCGTAGGTCAGGACCAGCCACAGCACCGCGGCGACGGAGAGCGTCGCGGTGGCGAGGGCCGGGAACCCGTGCGGCACCAGGGCGGCGGTCACGACGTCGAGCGCGGCGACGAGCGTGAGGTACCCGAAGCCCTTGCCGGGGTTCCGCGCGTCGCCCACCACCTCGGCCGGACGGCTCAGCAGCCTGGCCACCTGCACGCCGACGATGACGACCAGGCCCACCACCGCCACCACCAGCAGCGCGGACGACACGGCCGTGAACCCCTGCTGGCGCAGTGAGGTCGCGACGATGCCCGAGGCCATCACGAACGACGCCGCGCCGGGCGGGACCCGGTCGACCGCGTCGTGGGCGAGCCGCCGCACCGGATCGGCTGCCGACGGCCGAAGAACTCGATCCCCCTGGTCCACTCGACCATCTTGGACCCGGGCCGCACCTCGCCCCGCGGCCGCCCCGGCCGACGCGCGACCGTCAGTCCACAGTGGACACACCGCCCCGCGCGCGGCCCGCACCGGTTCCAGTAACCTCCTCCGGGTTCGCCGAGGTGAGCTTGAGCAGACAGGTGTCCACCTCCACGTGGTTCAGCGGTGCTGTGGAGGATCCTGGAAATGAGTGGCACGAGCGCACCGGTCGAAGCCCCGGCCGGTCAGGACGCCGCGCGAAGAGCCGCCGACCAGCCGGAGCTGCGCCAGCTGCTCGCCGGTCTCACGGCGGTGCGCGACGGCGACTTCGGCATTCGCCTGCCCGACGACTCCGACGGGCTGCTCGGCGAGATCGCGACGGTCTTCAACGGCATGGTCGACCAGCTCTCGCTGTTCACCTCCGAGGTCACCCGCGTCGCGCGCGAGGTCGGCACGGACGGGCGGCTCGGCGGCCAGGCCGAGGTGCCGGGGGTGTCCGGCACGTGGAAGGACCTCACCGACTCGGTGAACGCCATGGCGGGCAACCTGACCAGCCAGGTCCGCGACATCGCGCAGGTCGCCACCGCGGTCGCGCGCGGCGACCTGTCCCAGAAGATCGACGTCGACGCGCGCGGCGAGATCCTGGAGCTCAAGAACACCGTCAACACGATGGTCGACCAGCTGTCGTCGTTCGCCGACGAGGTGACGCGCGTGGCGCGCGAGGTCGGCAGCGAGGGCCGGCTCGGCGGCCAGGCCGAGGTGCCCGGCGTCGGCGGCGTGTGGCTCGACCTCACGAACTCCGTGAACTTCATGGCGGGCAACCTGACCGACCAGGTCCGCAACATCGCCCAGGTGACCACCGCCGTCGCGCGCGGCGACCTGAGCCAGAAGATCACCGTCACCGCGCGGGGCGAGATCCTCGAACTGAAGAACACCATCAACACGATGGTCGACCAGCTGTCGAGCTTCGCCGACGAGGTCACCCGCGTCTCCCGCGAGGTCGGCACCGAGGGCGCGCTCGGCGGCCAGGCGGACGTCAAAGGCGTCTCCGGCACCTGGCGCGACCTCACCGACTCGGTGAACTTCATGGCGGGCAACCTGACCGCGCAGGTGCGCTCCATCGCCCAGGTCGCCACCGCGGTCGCCCGCGGCGACCTCAGCCAGAAGATCACGGTCAACGCCCGCGGCGAGATCCTCGAACTGAAGAACACCATCAACACGATGGTCGACCAGCTGTCGAGCTTCGCCGACGAGGTCACCCGCGTCTCCCGCGAGGTCGGCACGGACGGCCGCCTCGGCGGCCAGGCGGACGTCAAGGGCGTGTCCGGCACGTGGAAGGACCTCACCGAGTCCGTCAACGTCATGGCGGACAACCTGACCGCGCAGGTGCGGTCGATCGCGCAGGTGACGACGGCGGTGGCGCGGGGCGACCTGAGCCAGAAGATCCGCGTCGACGCGCGCGGCGAGATCCTGGAGCTCAAGGAGACCATCAACACGATGGTCGACCAGCTGTCCGGCTTCGCCGACGAGGTCACCCGCGTGTCGCGGGAGGTCGGCACCGAGGGCAACCTGGGCGGCCAGGCGACGGTGCGCGGCGTCTCCGGCACGTGGAAGCACCTGACGGACAACGTGAACGTCATGGCGTCGAACCTGACGAACCAGGTGCGGTCGATCGCCCAGGTCGCCACGGCGGTCGCCCGCGGCGATCTGTCCCAGAAGATCACCGTCGAGGCCAAGGGCGAGGTCGCCGCGCTCGCGGGCGTCATCAACACGATGGTCGACACGCTGTCCGCGTTCGCCGACGAGGTCACCCGCGTGGCCCGCGAGGTCGGCACCGAGGGCATGCTCGGCGGGCAAGCGCGCGTGCCGAACGTGGCGGGCACGTGGAAGGACCTGACCGACAACGTCAACTTCATGGCGAACAACCTGACCAACCAGGTCCGCAACATCGCCCAGGTCACCACCGCCGTCGCGCAGGGCGACCTGACCAAGAAGATCGACGTCGACGCCCGCGGCGAGATCCTGGAGCTCAAGACCACGATCAACACGATGGTCGACCAGCTCAGCTCGTTCGCCGCCGAGGTGACGCGCGTGGCGCGCGAGGTCGGCAGCGAGGGACGCCTGGGCGGCCAGGCCGAGGTCGAGGGCGTCTCCGGCACGTGGAAGCGCCTGACGGAGAACGTGAACGAGCTGGCCGGGAACCTGACCCGGCAGGTGCGCGCGATCGCCGAGGTGACGAGCGCCGTCGCCGAGGGCGACCTGACCCGGTCGATCACCGTCGAGGCCTCCGGCGAGGTCGCGGAGCTCAAGGACAACATCAACTCGATGGTCGGGTCGTTGCGCGACTCCACCAAGGCCAACCAGGACCAGGACTGGCTGAAGTCGAACCTGGCCCGCATCTCCGGGCTCATGCAGGGCCGCAGGGACCTCGCCGTGGTCGCCGAGCTGATCATGGACGAGCTGACGCCGCTGGTGTCCGCGCAGTTCGGCGCCTTTTACCTCGCCGACGACGGCGACGACCGCCAGGAGCTGCGGCTGATCAGCTCCTACGGCCACCCCGACGACGGCTCGCGGCCGACGGTCTTCCGGTTCGGGCAGTCGCTGGTCGGCCAGGCCGCGCGCAGCCGCCGCACCATCGCCGTGGACGAGATGCCGGCGGACTACGTCGCGATCACCTCCGGGCTCGGCCGCACCGCGCCGGTGAACCTCGTCGTGCTGCCGATCGTCGTGGAGGAGCAGGTCCTCGGCGTCATCGAGGTGGCCTCGGTGCACCACTTCACCGACATCCACCGCGACTTCCTCGAACAGCTGATGGAGACCATCGGCGTCAACGTCAACACCATCGTCGCCAACGCCCGCACCGACGAGCTGCTGGTCGAGTCGCAGCGCCTCGCGAGCGAGCTGCAGTCCCGCTCCGGTGAGCTCCAGGTGCGGCAGGAGGAGCTCCAGCGCTCCAACGCCGAGCTGGAGGAGAAGGCGGCGCTGCTCGCCACGCAGAACCGCGACATCGAGGCGAAGAACCTGGAGATCGAGCAGGCGCGCCAGGAGCTGGAGACCCGCGCGCGGGAGCTCGCGCTCGCATCGAAGTACAAGTCGGAGTTCCTGGCCAACATGAGCCACGAGCTGCGCACGCCGCTCAACAGCCTGCTGATCCTCGCCCAGCTGCTCGCGCAGAACCCGAGCCGCAACCTCACGCCGAAGCAGGTGGAGTACGCGGGGATCATCCACTCCGCGGGCTCGGACCTGCTGGGCCTGATCAACGACATCCTCGACCTGTCGAAGATCGAGGCGGGCAAGATGGACATCACGCCCGAACGCGTCTCGCTGCGGCAGCTGCTGGACTACGTCGAGGTGACGTTCCGGCCGCTGACGTCGCAGAAGGGGCTGGGCTTCCAGATCGGCGCGGCGCCGGGCACTCCCCCGGAGCTGGTCACCGACGACACGCGCCTGCAGCAGGTGCTGCGCAACCTGCTGTCCAACGCGGTGAAGTTCACCGAGACCGGTGGTGTGGAGCTGCGCATCGGGGTCGCCGAGCCCGACGAGCTGCCGCCGGCGGTGCGCGCGCACGGCCAGGCGATCATGTTCCGGGTCAGCGACACCGGCATCGGCATCGCCGAGCACCAGCTCGAGTCGATCTTCGGGGCGTTCCAGCAGGCCGACGGCACCACCAGCCGCAAGTACGGCGGCACCGGCCTGGGCCTGTCGATCAGCCGCGAGATCGCCTACCTGCTCGGCGGCTCGATCACCGCCGAGAGCACCCTGGGCAAGGGCAGCACCTTCACGCTCTACCTGCCGGTGCACAGCGCGGACTTCGCCGAGCCCGTGCAGGCCGCGGTCGAGGCCACCGCGCCCGCCGCTCCGGTCGTGGAAGCCGCCCCCGCGCCCGTCCACCAGCGCAGGCTGCTGGTCGTCGAGGAACGGCCGCAGGGCCTGCTGTCGCTCGTCGCCCAGAGCGCGGTGACCGACCTGTCCGCGAGCAACGACCCGCGCGGGCCGGTGGAGGTGGTCACGGCGGTGGGCCGCGAGGAGGCCGCCGCGGCGCTGGCCACCGAGCCGTGCCACTGCGTGGTGCTGGAGCTGGACATGCCGGACGGCGCCGCGCTGCGGTTCCTGGAGGCGCTGGACGGCGACACCGCCACCCGCACGATCCCCGTGCTGGCGCACAACAACCGCAGGCTGCCGCCGCACTACGAGCAGCAGCTGCAGGCCCGCAGCGGCACGCGCCCGCTCGAGCTGCTGTCCAGCCTGGACGAGCTGCGGGAGCGGATCGCGTTGCACCTCAACGCGGACGGGCCGGAGGACGTGCTGCCGCTGGTGCGCCACGAACAGCCGCGACCGCCCGCCGCGCACCAGGTCAACGGGCAGCTGGCCGGGCGGACGGTGCTGATCGTCGACGACGACGCCCGCAACCTCTTCGCGCTCAGCAGCATCCTGGAGCTGCACGACGTGCGGGTGCTGCACGCGGAGAACGGCAGGGAGGGCATCGAGGCGCTGGTCGGCCACCCGGAGATCGACCTGATCCTGATGGACGTGATGATGCCGGAGATGGACGGCTACACCGCCACGGCCGCGATCCGCGCCATGCCGGACCACGCCGAGCTGCCGATCATCGCCGTGACGGCGAAGGCGATGCCGGGCGACCGCGACAAGAGCATCGCCTCCGGTGCCAACGACTACGTGACCAAGCCGGTCGACGCCGACGACCTCGTGTCGTGCGTGCTCCGGTGGATGCGGGCGAGGTGACCGCCGACGAGGTGGGCGTCGGCAGGCTCGCGGGCACCGTCGCCCGCCTGCGGGCGGAGATCGAACGGGAGAGGGCCGCCGCGGACGGCCGCGCGCTGGTGGAGCTCGCGAAGGGCGTGCTCGTCGAACGCCTGCGCTGCGGTCCCGTGCAGGCGGCCGAACAGCTCGCACTGCTCGCGGAACGCGCGGGCACCACGCAGGTCGAGCTCGCCGTGGAGATCGTCAACGAGGTCTCCGGCGACGAGCTCACCGCTCCCCCGCGGCCGGGTGGCGAGCCGGACACCACCGCGGCGATCCGGTTGCGGACAGCGGAGAGCGCGGCGCTGCACGCGGACGACACCCAGTCGGCCGCCCAGTCGTTGTTCGACCACGCGCTGGCTCCGCTGGGCGCGGGCGCCGTGGCGATCTGGCTGGCCGGCGGGGACGCCTCGCTCACGCTGGCCGGGCACGCCGGGTTCGCGACCGGGGAGGCGAGCCGCTGGCGGTACGTCCCGCCCGGCGTGCCGACACCGGCCCGGCGCGCGCTGGCCGGTCGGGAGGCGGTGTGGATCACCGACCTGCGCGAGTCGGGACTGCCGTCCATCGGCGCCGACCTGCCCGGCCGCGTCACCGTTCCCGCGGGGACCGGCGGCCGGATCACCGGCGTGCTGGAGATCTGCTGGCCCACCGCGCTGGCACCGCAGCCGCTGAGCGTGCAGAAGCAGGTGGAGGCGCTGGCCGAGCTGTGCGCGGCCACCCTCGACGGCACCGCGACGGCCCGCGTCGCCGACCACCCCGCGCCGTCGGAGCTGGTCGACCTCGCCGACGGGCTGCTCGACCCGGCGCTCGTCCTCGGCCCCGAGGTGTCGGCGGAGGGCCGGATCACCGACTTCCGCGTGCACCACGTCAACAACCGGTTCGTCGACCTCGCGGGCAGGCCGCGGACGGCGGTCGCGGGCAAGACCCTGCTGGAGGCCTATCCCCTGGCCGCGGCCGCGGGCAGCCTGTTCGACAAGGTCGAGCACGTGCACGCCACCGGTGAGCCGTTCCGCACCGAGCACATGAACCTCGCCGCGCTGATCGGTGAGGTGTCGCTGCCGGTGACGGCCGGGGTGAGCATCACCCGGCACGGCGTGCTGGTGCTCGTGGTGTGGCGGGTGCAGGACGAGACCGCCCGCTTGGCGAACCTGCTGCAGCACGCCCAGCGCCTGGGCCGCGTGGGCGGCTTCGAGGAGGACCAGCAGACCGGCGCGGTCGTGTGGAACAGCCAGCTGTACTCGCTGTTCGGCCGCGAGCCGGGCGCGGGTCCCGTGCCGCTGGCGCAGATCGCGGCGCACGCCCACCCGGACGACGTGCTCGCGCTCAACGGGTTCGTGCAGACCGTCCTGCACGACCACCGGCACGCCTCGGCGGCGTTCCGCCTGCAACGGTCCGACGGCGTCACCCGGCACGTCCGCGTGATCGCCGAGCCCGTGCTCGACCCGCACGGCGCGCTGTTCGCCGTCCGCGGCGCCTACCAGGACGTGTCGGCGCAGCACTGGACCGAGGTGGCGCTGTCGGCCACGCAGGACCAGCTGGCGATCACCGCCCAGGAGGCGGCGGAGCACAACAAGCTGACGTTGCAGCTCCAGCAGGTCATCATGCCGCCGACGCACCCGACGCTCGACGCGTTCGGGCTCCGCGTCGCCGTGCGGTACCGGCCGGCCGCGCAGGAGGAGCTGGTCGGCGGCGACTGGTACGACGCCGTCGTGCTGCCGTCGAAGCAGATCCTGGTGTCCGTCGGCGACATCACCGGCCACGGCATCAAGGGCGCGACGGGCATGGTGGTTCTGCGCAACGCGCTGCGCGGTCTCGCCGCCACCGGCGCGGGCCCGGCCCAGCTGCTCACGTGGCTGAACCTCGTGGCGCACCACCTCGCCGACAGCATCTTCGCCACCGCGATCTGCGGGCTGTACGACCCGCACACGCGCGTGCTGCGCTGGGCGCGTGCGGGCCACCTGCCGCCGGTGCTGATCAGGGACGGTCGTGGCGACCTGCTGCCGATGCTGCCGGGCATGATGCTCGGCGCGGTCGCGGAGGCGTCCTACGCGGAGGGCGAGGTCGTGCTCGAACCGGGAGACACGCTGCTGCTCTACACCGACGGCCTGGTGGAGCGCAGGAACCTGCCGCTGGACGAGTGCCTGGAGCACCTGTGCGCGGTGGCCGGCGAACCCCGGGAGGGTCTCGACGACCTCCTCGACCACCTGCTCGACCAGAGCGAGTCCGACACCGACGACGACACGTGCGTCGTCGGCGTCCAGCTGCCGTGAGGGCAGTGCCGCTCGGCGATCCCGGCCACCGGGCCCGTTCCCGCAGCGTCGACCTGGACGACTACGCGTGGAACGTCGCGGAGATCCGCAGCCTCTCCAGGCCGGTCCTGGCGGGGATCCGCGGTGACGACGTCGAGGACGTCCTGCTCGTGGTCAGCGAGCTGGTCTCCAACGCGTTCGACCACGGCCTGGGTCCGCGCCGGCTGCGCCTGGACGTCGGCCTGCACCCGTGCGTGGTGCGCTGCGAGGTCGACGACACCGGTCCCGGGCTGCCGGTCCTCGGCCGGTCGCGGATCGGCGAGTTCCGGGGCCGCGGCATCGTGCTGGTCGACCGGCTCGCCGCGGCCTGGGGCGTCGCGCACGGCGACGGCGGCAAGACGGTGTGGGCGGAGCTGCGGTGCGTCCCGGCGGCGGCCGGCCCGTCGTGCGGCGCGGTGCTTGAGCGGCCGATGCGCGAGTCGTAGCGTTGTCCCGTCCCCGGCCGGGACACGTCAGCCGCGTCGGTGGAGGTGGACGATGAGCGACAGCCTCGAACGCCCGCAGCTCGCGCAGGCGCGGGTCTCCGTCGAGGACGGGGTCGTCGTGGTCACGCTGACCGGCGAGGTCGACCTCGTGAACGCCGAGGAGGTGCGGGCGGCTCTCCAGGCGCGGCTGGACGCGCGTCCGGCCGGGCTCGTGGTGGACCTCGCGGTGGAGTTCCTCGGCTCACCGGGTCTCGCGGTGCTCGTGGAGATCGACCGCGACGCGGCCCGCCAGGAGGTGCCGTTCGGCGTCGTGGCGTCGACGAGGGCCGCCGCGCTCCCGCTGGTACTCACCGGCCTCGACGACGCGCTGCGGGTGTTCGGCAGCGCGCCGGAGGCGGTCAGGTCGTTGCGGACGGGCTGAGCCCGCACCCGTCGCCCCCGTCCGGGCAGGCCACCAGGGCGAAGACCGTCTTGCCGCCCTCGCAGGGCCGGGTGCCCCACTCGCGGGCGAGGTTGTGGACGACCACGATGCCGCGGCCGCGGGTGTCGCTGATCCGCGACCGGCCTTGCACGGGTTCGACCGGCGACGAGTCGTCGACCTCGATCGTGACCTCGCACAGGCTCGCGTGCCGCAGCACGCGGAGGTGGCCGGCGCCGGGCGTGTGGTCGAGCACGTTGTTCACCAGCTCGGTGACGACGAGCAGCACGTCGTAGCGGTGGTCCTCGCCCAGGTCGCGCAGGGCGGCGGAGAGGTGCCCGCGCACCGCCGAGAGCGCGATGGCCGCGTCGACGGGCACGTCGAGCACCACCGCGCCCGCGCCTTCGTCGACCGTCGTCACCCAGTGCTCCCGCTCGTGCGTGCTGAACGTGCTGCCCGCACGCTACCGGTAGGAGACGCGGCGGGAGACGTCGGCGTTGCTCTGGGATGTGGGGAGCGTCAGACCCCTGGGTCGTTTCTGAGTCGATTTTCGGGGTACCGCTGTATCGACGGGTGATCGACCTCGCGGCTTCGGTCACCCCGCTCCACGTTCATCGACAGCAGGGAGTCGCACGTCATGAGCACGATCACCAAGTCCGTCGACGTCGAGGCCGACGTGACCAGCGTCTACAACCAGTGGACCCAGTTCACCGAGTTCCCGCGGTTCATGGAGGGCGTCGACCGGATCGAGCAGCTCGACGACACGCACACCCGCTGGACCGTCAGCATCGCCGGGGTCAAGCGCGAGTTCGACGCCACGATCACCGAGCAGCACCCGGACGAACGGGTCGCCTGGCGTTCCGACGCGGGTCCCGACCACGCGGGTGTGGTGACCGTGCACCGCCTTGACGACGCCCACACCCGCGTCACGGTACAGATGGACATCGACCCGGACGGGTTCGTCGAGAACGTCGCCGACAAGCTCGGCATCCTCGACCGCCGCGTCCAGGGAGACCTGGACCGCTTCAAGACGTTCATCGAGAGCCACGACGGCACCGAGACCGGTGGTTGGCGCGGAGACGTCGACCGGCCCGCCCAGTCGTGACGACGAGGGCGGACTGACCGCCGCGGTGCTCCCGCCGATGCCAGGTGGGGACTTGTTCTCGGCCGGGAGCACCGCGGCACCTCCGGCCGGCACGGCCGTCCCGCCGGCGACGGGCCCGAGGCGCTCGAGAATCTACTCGACAAAGCGCCGAATCGGCCGTTTCATACTGGGAGCGTTCCCGACCGAACACGCTCCGCAACCCTTCTGACCTGCATGGCGAGGCTGCTTGACACCTCGGCGCGGCGATATGAGACTCCCAAAGCCTGGGAGCGCTCCCAGCTTTGCCACCGCCGTCAGAGGAGTTTTCACCGTGCGTCCCCGCCACTGGGTCACCGTGGTGGTCTGCGTCGCCGTGTCCGCCACCGTCGCTTCCTGCGGCACCGCCGGAACCGCGAACCGGACCGCCGACGGCAGAACCGAGCTGACCATCGCCACGTTCAACGAGTTCGGCTACGAGGAGCTGTTCGCGCAGTACGAGGCCGAGCACCCCGACGTCAAGATCACGCAGCGCAAGACGGGCCAGGGAGGCCCGCACCACCAGAACCTCTTCACCAAGCTGGGCGCGGGAGCGGGGCTCGCCGACGTCGAGGCGGTCGAGGAGGGCTACCTGAGCCAGGTGATGGCGAAGGCCGACCAGTTCAACGACCTCAAGGAGATCGGGCCGGCAGAGGTCACGGCGGACCGTTGGCTGAAGTGGAAGGCCGATGCCGCGACCACCAGGAACGGCAGGCTGATCGGCTACGGCACGGACATCGGCCCGCTGGCCATGTGCTACCGCAAGGACCTCTTCGCCAAGGCCGGGCTGCCGTCGGACCCCGACGCCGTCAAGCGGCTCTTCACCACCTGGGACAGCTACTTCGCGGCGGGCGACCAGTTCGTCGCGAAGGTGCCGGGGGTCGCGTGGTTCGACAGCGCGGCGCAGATCTTCAACGCCATGCACAACCAGCACGACGTCGGCTACTTCGACGCCTCCGACGAGCTCGTCGTCGACTCCAACCCGGCCATCCGCGCCGACTGGAACGTCGTGACCGCGGCCGTCGCGAAGGGACAGTCGGCGAAGCTGCCCGCCTTCAGCACGGAGTGGAACACCGGGTTCAAGCTCGGCAGGTTCGCCACGAAGACGTGTCCGTCGTGGATGCTCGGCGTCATCGAGGCGCAGGCGGGGCCGGAGAACGCCGGCAAGTGGGCCGTCACCGACGCGTTCCCCGACGGCGGCGGCAACTGGGGCGGCTCGTACCTCACCGTGCCGAAGCAGAGCAAGAACGCGAAGCAGGCCGCCGAGCTCGCCGCCTGGCTGACCGCGCCGGAGCAGCAGATCAAAGCGTTCCAGGCGAAGGGCACGTTCCCCAGCCAGATCGACGCCCTCGAGAACCGGGCGCTGCTGGAGCACGTGAACACCTACTTCGACAACGTCAAGGCGGGCGCGCTGTTCGCCGCGCAGGTGCAGAAGGTCAAGGCCGCGCAGCACAAGGGCCCCGCGGACGGCCAGCTCCAGGACAACGTGTTCAGCCCGGCGCTGCAGTCGGTCGAGCAGGGCAAGCGCCAGGAGGAGGCCTGGAACACCGCCGTCCAGGAGGCGCGGAAAGCGGCCAAGTGACCGGTTCGACTCGAATTCGACCGTCGAAAGTGGACCGGCTTCCGGGCCGTGCTTGACCCCCTCCGAGGCCGTCTGGATTCTGGGAGCGCTCCCAGAACTCAGGGCCGAAGGAGAGCGGATGAAGCGGCGGCACAAGCTTTTCGGCGCGCTGGTCGCGGCAGTGGTGGCCGCGAGCGGCGTGGCCACCATCGCCACGGCCGGGCAGGTCCCGGCCGTGGCAGCGGCGGGCGGCACGGGCACCGGGTACCTGCACACCAGCGGGAACAAGATCCTGGACAGCACGAACGCCACGGTCCGGCTGACCGGCATCAACTGGTTCGGCATGGAGACCGACAACAAGACCTTCCACGGCCTGTGGGCCAGCCGCACGTGGCGCCAGCAGCTCGACCAGATGGCGCAGCTGGGCTACAACACGCTGCGCGTGCCGTTCTCGAACGACTCGGTGAAGCCCGACGCCAAGGCGACCGGCATCAACGACTACACCAACCCCGACCTGGTCGGGCTGTCGCCGCTGCAGATCCTCGACAAGGTGATCGACTACGCGGGCCAGAAGGGCATGCGCGTCATCCTCGACCGGCACCGGCCGACCAGTGCCGGCCAGACCGCCCTCTGGTACACGGCGGGCGTGCCGGAGACGACGTGGATCAACGACTGGAAGACCCTGGCCCAGCGCTACGCGGGCAACACCACGGTCATCGGCGCCGACCTGCACAACGAGCCGCACGCCGAGGGCACCAACCCCGCCGCGGCCGGCTCGTGCTGGGGCTGCGGTGACACCGCCCGCGACTGGCGGCTGGCCGCCGAACGCGCGGGCAACGCGATCCTGAGCGTCCAGCCGAACTGGCTGATCTTCGTCGAGGGCGTGAGCTGCCCGAGCGGCGGCCTGTCGAACGTCTGGGACGGCGACCCGTCCAACGACGAGGACTGCGGCTGGTGGGGCGGCAACCTGTCGAAGGCCGGCCAGTTCCCGGTGCGCCTGTCCGTGCCGAACCGGCTGGTGTACTCCCCGCACGAGTACGCGACCTCGGTCTACAACCAGCCGTGGTTCAGCGCTCCGGACTACCCCGCCAACATGCCCGCGATCTGGGACAAGTACTGGGGTTACCTGTACAAGCAGAACATCGCGCCGATCATGATGGGCGAGTTCGGCACGACGCTGGCCAACCCGGTCGACAAGGTGTGGCTGGAGAACCTGATGGCCTACACCGGCACCGGCGTCAACGGCATGTCGTTCACCTACTGGTCGTGGAACCCCAACAGCGGTGACACCGGCGGCATCGTCGGCGACGACTGGACCACGGTCAACCAGGCGAAGCAGAGCATCCTGCAGCCCTACCTCATCCCCCCGGCCGGCGGCGGTCCCGGCACGACGACCACTACCACCACGACCACCACCGGGGGCGGCACCGGTGCCTGCAAGGCGGTCTGGAAGCTGGACAACTCCTGGCAGGGCGGTTTCCAGGGCTCGCTGACCGTCACCAACACCGCGACGAGCGCCGCCAACCCGTGGAAGGTCGCGTTCACCCTCAGCGGTGCCACCGTCTCCAACGGCTGGAACGGCACCTTCGCCCAGAGCGGCAGCACGGTCACGGTGACCGCGCCGTCGCACAGCCCGTCCCTGGCAGCGGGAGCGTCCGTGTCGCTCGGGTTCACCGCCACCGGCACGGCGAGCACCCCGTCGGCCGTGACGCTCAACCAGGCGGCCTGCACCTCGTAGCCCAAGCGCGAGTGGCCGGGGTGCGCCACCGGGAACGGCGGCGCACCCCGGCCTACCGCGAGCCGTCCCCGGCCGACCAGTCGACTTCGTCCCAGCCGACCTCCCGCGTGCCGCGGTGCAGCACGCGGGAGAACCGGTCGAACACCCACGGCGGCCGGCCGCCCGGCCGTTCGAACCCGAGCAGGCGGCCGCGCCACCGCGGCGTCACGAGGACCTTCACGACGCGGTGCCTGCCGTTCTCGTCCACCTCGGTGAGCAGGTCGGCCACCCGGCCGAGCGGCCGGCCCTCGCGGTCGTGGACGGTGCGCCCGAGCAGGTCACCGGCCAGCATCATCGGCTCCCGGGATGCGTCCGATCACGTTGTCCCGCAACCACAGCTCCAACGCGGGGGTGTCGAGCAGCTCGTGCCGGACGTCGAGGCGCAGCGCGCTGCCGACCTCGGCGACCCGGTCGAACGGGATGCGCAGCGGCCGCGGGTCGCCGGTGGCGTGCAGCCGCCGGGCGACGGCGGCCATGCACCGGCCCAGCACCCCGCCGATGCGCCTGCCCAGCGCGTGGTGGCCCACGAGGACGGCGGCCACGAACGGCCTGCCGTCCTCGCCGACACCGAGCTCGACGTCGTCGGCCTTGCCGACGAGGTAGCCGTCGAGGTCGACGATCTGGCGGTCCAGCAGGTCGAAGTCGATCCGCACGCTCAGCCTCCCATTCCGGTCAGGAACATCAGCGGCACGGCCGCGACCGCCGCCACGAGGATGATCACCAGGTACGTCACGCCCAGCGCGTTGGTGAAGCGGCCGTTGACCTGGTCGCCGAGGTAGTCGCGGTCGTTGGCGACGATCAGGATCGGCAGGTAGGTCAGCGGCAGCGCGACCGCGCTGAACACCAGCGAGTACTCCGTGATCGCGATCGGGTCGGCGGTGGTGAGCAGCAGCGCGACGCCGAGCAGGATGCTGACCAGCACCACGACGTGGAACCGGGCCGCCTGCCGCGGCCGCACGAGCTTGCCCCACTGCCAGCCGAAGTACTGCGCCACGGTGTACCCGGCCGACAGGCCGGTCTCCAGCGCGGCACCGAAGGTCGCCGCGAAGAACCCGAGGATCACGACCGCGAGCCCGAGCTTGCCGAACGCCATCGCGACCGGCAGCGCGGTCTGGCTCAGGGCGTCCACCCGGATGCCCGCCGGCTCGTAGACCACCGCCGCGCACGCCATGATCGCGAGCGACAGCAGGCCGCCCAGCGGGAAGCCGACGAAGACGTTCACCCGCTCCGTCGCGAGGTCGCGGCGCGACCACCTCTCCTCCACCGCACCCGAGGAGAAGAAGAACACCTCGTACGGCGTCATGGCCGCGGCGAACAGGGCGACGACGAAGAAGCCGTAGGTGCCCCAGTCCTCGGCGGGTGGGGGCGCGAACGTCGTCACCTGGTCCGCGAGCCGCTCCCACGGCGGGTCGAGCGCGAAGAACGCCACGACGAACACCACCAGGGCGAGACCGGCCAGGCCGAAGACGCGTTCCATCGGCTCGAACTTCACCCGCCACAGCACGACCCACAGCACGAACGCCGCGATCGGCACCCACAGCAGGTAGTGCACGCTGGTCGCGAGCTGGATCGCGAGCGCGACACCGCCGATCTCCGCGCTGAGCGTCAGCAGGGTGACGAGGTAGGAACCCGCGAGGTTGGCCAGGGCGACGCGCGGGCCGAGCCGTTCCCGCACGAGGTCGAACACCGGCCGCCCGCTCACGGCGGCGACCCGGCCGGACATCTCGGCGTAGACGCAGATGCCGATGACACCGACCACCACGACCCACGCGAGCCGCATGCCGAAGCGGGCACCGGTCTCCGAGTTCGCCACCAGGTCGCCGATGTCGACGAAGCCGCCGATGGCGGTGAGGATGCCGAGGGTGACGGCCAGGAGCCGCTTCACCGCAGGCCGTCCAGCACCGCCGCGAGCTTCTCCCCCGTGCCGGCGAGCCCGTCCACGGCCTCCGTCGCGGTGGCCCGGTCGTCCTCGGCGAGGCCGGTTCCGAGGTCCCCGATCTGGCGGACTGACTCCTGCAGCAGCGGCAGCACCTCGTCCCGCAGCTTCTGGGAGTCCTGACCGGGGACCGGCAGCTCGGCGAGGTCCGACAGCGCGGTCGCCACGCTCTCGCGGGTGTCCTCGAGGACCGTCGACTCGTACGAAGCGAACGTGCCGTCCCGCAAGGCGGTCTGCCCCGCGAGCCGGGCGGTGCCGACCGAGGACACCGCGTCCTGGACGCCGGTCTCGACGGCGGACCGGAACCCGTCGTCCGTCTGCGGCCGCACGCCGATCAGCACCAGTGCCAGCAGCACCGCGCCCAGCCCCACCAGAACCGCCCACCCTCGACGTGTTCGCACGAGGCCCGCTTACCCTCTCGAAGGCGCGTCAAACGCGGCCGTCCGGTCTCGGTCGGCAGACGATCCGCGGATCAGGCCTGGCAGCCGCAGCGGTAGTGCCGCCCGGCGCCGAGGCGGTCGATCACGTCGTGCGCCGGCACCGGTTCGAACCCGAGCAGCGCCTCGCGTTCGAAGGAGTCACCGCTCGGCACGGACCCGCGCGTCCACACGAAGAGCTCGATCCGGCAGTCCGGGTGCTCCGACTCCAGCCGTGCCACGACGGCGTCGCGCGCGTCGACCGTGGACACCCCGCCCTCCGGCGACTCGGCGGCGACGACCGCGACGAGGTGGGTGTCGTCCTCGCGCCAGAGGTGCAGGGCGCGGGGTTCGTGGCCCGGCAGGTCCGAGAACGTCCACCGCGGATCGTCGCGGACCAGCTCCGGCTCGGGCTGACCGGCCACGCCCCTGGTCCCGCTGGTGCCGCGGGCGCACCGCAACCGCGCGAACTGCCGCAGCAGCGCCCGGCGGACCGGTTCGACCTCGGCGACGAGCGCGGCGAGCTCGTCGAGTCCCGGGGCGTCCGGGTGGTCGCGGCGCCACCGCACCAGCTGCCGGACCATCGTCGCGTGCGCGGCGCCGACGTCGTGGTACTCCTCCTCGAGCTGGTCGCACCACGAGCAGTCGGCCTGCTCCGGCGTCATCCCCGCCAGCTCGCGGGCGAGGGCGCGCGCCTCGCCGAGTTCGGCGCGCAGCCCCGCCAAGGCCACGGGCAGCATCTCGATGCCCAGCTCCGAAGGCTGCGGACCAGCCGGTTGTTCGAATCCCACAGCCAGCACGATACGAACGCGCGCGCCGCCGCGGATGGTCAACACACGCGTGCGCCGCAAGTCGGCCAATCTTCGTCCGATGTGGACGCTGCACCGACACCGGCGGGTGACGAACTTCGTTGCACCACACGGTGTGTGACGAACTCCGGGCTTCGGGTTCATCCGAAGCGGGCGACTGACGGCGCGGTCGACGGGTAACCGGCCGGAGCCGCATCGACAGAGGGAGTCCGTCCTTGGACCGCACGAAGATCGCGTCCTGCGCCGGCAGGCTGGCGGGGCTCTGCCTGCTCGCCGGGGTGTTGCTCGCGGGCATGCTCTTCCCCGTCACCGCGTCGCTGGGAGCGCTCTCCAACGAGCTGAGCGACCAGGTGAGCTCCACCCTGGCGACGATGATGGGCACCGACCCGCCGTTGATGACCACGGTGACGGACAAGAACGGCACGCCGATCGCCCACCTGTACGACCAGTACCGGGTGCGGACACCTCCGGACAAGATCTCGCCGCACATGAAGAACGCGTTGCTGGCCATCGAGGACCGCCGCTTCTACGACCACCACGGCGTCGACTGGCTGGCGTCCGCGCGGGCTGCGGCCAGGAACAACGCCAGCGGATCGGTGGAGCAGGGCGCGTCGACCCTGACCCAGCAGTACGTGAAGAACTACCTCGTGCACGTGCTCGCGCGCACCGACAGGAGCGCGCAGCGCGCCGCGCAGGAGCAGAGCATCACGCGGAAGCTGCGGGAGGCGCGCATCGCCGTGGGGCTGGAAGCCGCGCTGGGCAAGGACGAGATCCTCGCCCGCTACCTCGACCTCGTGCCGTTCGGCTCGACGATCTTCGGCGTCGCCGCCGCCGCGCAGGCCTACTTCGGCACCACACCGGACCGGCTGACCGTCCCGCAGGCCGCGATGCTCGCCGGCATGGTCAACAGCCCGACCGCCCTCGACCCGGAGACGAGGCCGGAGAAGGCCTTCGAACGCCGCAACGTCGTGATCGACGCGATGGTGGCGGACGGGAAGCTGTCCGGGGCCGAGGCGGTGCGGCACAAGTTCGCGCCACTCGGCCTGAGCAAGCCGGTCCGTCCACTGCAGACCGGATGCGTCGGCGCGGGTCCGGCGAACGGCTTCTTCTGCTCGTTCCTGGTGCGGCACCTGACCGAGGCCGGGTTCAGCCTGGAGGAGCTGAAGATCGGTGGCTACCGGATCGAGACCACGCTCGACCCGGAGGTCACCGGGCACGCCAAGCGGGCCGTCGAGGCGCAGGCGCCGAAGAACACGCCCGGCGTCGCGAACACCATGGCCGTCGTGCGGCCCGGCAAGGACCGGCACGAGGTCGTGGCGTTGGTGGCCAACCGCGACTACGGCTTGGACGCGGAGAGGTTCCAGACGCAGTTCGACCTGCCCAGCGGGGTGGAGAACAAGTTCGGCACCGGGTCGGTGTACAAGATCTTCACCGCGGCCGCCGCGCTGGAGAAGGGGATCGGCGTCGACACGGTGATCCCGTCGCCGACCACCTACACGTCGAAGGTGTTCAAGGGCGGCGGCACCGCGTGCCCCGCGACGGGCGAGCCGGACACCCGCTGGTACTGCCTGGCCAACCACAACGACCGCTACCCCGCGCGGATGACGTTGCGGCAGGCGCTCGCCACCTCGCCCAACACGGCGTTCGTGGTGCTGGAGGAGAAGACCGGCGTCGACGCCGCGGTGGACATGGCGTCGCGGCTCGGCATGCGCCGGACCATAGCCACGAACATCGCCGGGGTGGAGCCGAGCCGGAAGCAGCCCAGGGACCTGCGGGTGTCCCAGGCGGAGTACTACGCCGGCAACGCCAACGCGTCCTTCACCCTCGGGCCCGCGCCGTCGAGCACGCTGGAGATCGCGAACGTCGCCGCGACGATCATGAGCGGCGGCACGTGGTGCGAACCGACGCCGATCCGGCGCGTGTTCGACCGCGACGGCAGGCCCGTGCGGCTCACCGGCACCCCGTGCGACCAGGCGGTGCCGGAGCAGCTCGCCAACGCGCTCGCCGTCGGGCTGAGCGAGGACACCAAGGGCATCGGCACGTCCGCGGCGGCGGCGCGCAAGGCCGGCTGGACGCGGCCGATGATGGGCAAGACCGGCACGACCGAGGAGTACAAGTCCGCCGCCTACATCGGGGCCACGCCGGACTACGCGGGTGCGGTGCAGGTGTTCAACGACAGCACTTCCCCGAAGGGCATCTGCATCGGCGCCGGACCGCCCCGGCTGTGCGCCGAGGGCAACATCTACGGCGGCACCGTCCCCGCCGCCACCTGGTTCGACACGATGGTGAAGGTCCACGCCGGCCTGCCGGAGAAGCCGCTGCCGCGGGCCGAGGACCGCTACCTGCACGGCGACACGCGCATGCGGGTCCCCGACGTCGTCGGCACGGAGGTCACCAGGGCTGCGGCGATGGTGCGCGACGCGGGCTACCAGGTGCGGACGGTGTCCGTCAGCTCGTCGAGGCCGCGGGGTGCGGTGGTCGCGCAGTCGCAGCAGGGCGTCTCCTTCCGCGGCACGCCGGTCGTGCTGTCCGTGAGCAGCGGGCCTCCCCCGCCCACGCCTCCGTCGCCGGAACCGTCGTCCGCGCCGTCTTCCGCGCCGTCTTCTGCGCCGTCGCCGGGCTGACCGGTACGAGCTTGTTTACCGGTTGGCGCCTCGGTAACGTGAGCCCACCCCGGGCGGAGGAGGTGCTGGTGACCGAGGACGAGGACCTGCTGCTGGCCGTGCTCAACAGCGCCCCGGTCGTCGGCGGCACCCGCACCGAACAGCTCGCGGGCGCCCCGGGAAGGGCGCTGGCCCGGCGCTTCGACGGCACCGGCAGCCCGGACGAGCTCGAGCACCTCCGGGGCGTGCGCGACGCCCTCCAGGACCTGGTCCGCGGGCACGACACGACGAGCACGCTGAACGCACTGCTCGACGGCGCCGCCCTCGTTCCCGAAGCGACGCCGACCGGTCTGGAGTGGACCCTCACCACACCGCCGGACCGCCGCCTGGCGGTCCGGGTCGCGCTCGCGTGGTCGCGGGTCGAGCAGGAGGCGCCCGGCCGGCTGCGGGCGTGCGCGAACGCGGAGTGCAACCTCTTCCTCGTCGACCACAGCCGTCCGGGCACCGCGAAGTGGTGCTCGATGGCCGTCTGCGGGAACCGGATCAAGAGCCGGACCTACGCCGGCCGCAAGCGAACGACACCCCCGAGGAAACCCGCATGAACGACTTCTCCCCGTCCCGGCGCTTCCTGCTGCTGCACGGCCTGGACAACCACCGCCCCCGCGGGCACTGGATGTGGTGGCTCGCCGAGTCGCTGCGCGGGCGCGGCGAGCAGGTGCTGTACCCGCAGTTCCCGGCGCCGTCCCAGCCTTCCCCGCAGACCTGGACGGACCTGCTGCACGCCGAGCTGGCGCAGCTCGGCGACCGGGAACGGGTCGTGGTGGCCCATTCACTCGGCACCGCCCTGTGGCTGCGGGCGTCGCAGTCGTTGCCGGAGGAGCTGCGGGTGCACCGGGTCCTGCTGGTGTCGCCGCTCGGCGACCAGGCGTTCACGGCGGAGAACCGCAACGAGGAGTTCTCCCCGCGCGATCTCGACCCCGAGCGGATCGCCGCCGCCTCGACCAAGTCGACGAGGGCGGTCGTCTCGACCACCGACCCGTACACGCCCGTCGAGGCGTCCGCGTGGGGCGCGGAGCTCGGCATCGAGGTCGACTTCCTCGACGGCGCCGGGCACATCACCCCCGGCGACGGCTACGGCCCGTGGCCCGGCGTCCTGGACTGGTGCCTGGACGACGCGGTCCCGGTGCGCGGCATCACTCCCGCCTGACGGCGGTCACCTGCGCTTGGGCCACGGGACCAGCAGCAGAACACCGGCGCAGACGCAGATCAGCCCGATCGTCGTCCACAGCTGCTGGCCGGTCATGAAGCTGCCACCGACGTACCCCAGCCCCTGCGCGGTCCACAGACCGCCGAGGAGGATCAGCACGACTCCGAGCCCGACGAACACTTTCCTGCTCATACCGCGCAGCCTAGTGGTGCGAGGCGCTACGACGGTTCCACAGCGGACCGCGGACGGCCCGCCGCGACCGCCACCGCGACCTGGGCGACGGCGAGCACGCCCACGACGAGCAGCGACGCCGTCCACGTGCCGGTGCGCTCGGCGAGCAGTCCGGCGACGACCGGTCCGAGCGCGGCGAGCAGGTAGCCGAGCGACTGGGCCATGCCGGACAGCTGCGTCGTCCCGTGCTGGCCGCGGCCGCGCAGGCTGATCAGCGAGAGCGCCACGACCAGCGACGCGCCC
>NZ_DASVFL010000105.1:0-14096 GCF_036380075.1 Lentzea sp.
CCACTCGATGCCGCCGCCACCGTGGTACCAGTCGCCGAGCGGAACCTCCGCCGCCAGCCGCCGGTGCGCGGCCATCCCCGCGACGTTGAGCTCGTGGTAGACCAGCGGCTGCTTGTTCCGCGAGTTGACCCACGAGAACGATGCGCCGGACGTTCCCGATCCCGGCGCGCCGCCGTCGACCACCGTCACCGCCGCTCCGTCCCGAGCCAGCGCTGCCGCGACAGCAGCTCCATAGACACCGGCACCTATCACGACGACCCGCATCTCGACCTCCGTTGACCTGCGAACTCCTTGGCGTAACTAGTTGCATGTAACTAGTTGCAAGGTAGGCCGTCGACGTCGTGGCGGTCAACGCCTTGCTTGGATGTCGAGGTGTCCGTCTACGACGTCGCCCCTCGCCTGCCCGCCCTCCCCGAGCTGCGCGCACTGTGTCGTGCGCTGGCCGTGCTGGACGTTGTGCTCGATCCCGGCAGTGCGGACCGCTACCACCTCTACGACCCCGAGTGGGGACCTGGCGAGGAGATGGCGTCCATGCGGGACGGCGCGGGCAACGAGTACTCCGTCGTGTTCACGGCCACGGGCGCCTACATGCGCGGCTTCGACCACGAGTCGCCGATGAGCCCGTACGCCACCGACGATGAAGAACCGTGGCCAGGCGTTCTCGACTCGGTGCCCGACGTGTTCCGCAAGTGCGTGGAGGAACCGGCGTTCTGCGACGACTTCGGCACGCCGTCCGTCACGGTGTGCCTGTGGCGCGAGCACGACGACTCCGCCTGGCGGCACGGCGACATCGAGCTCCCTGCCGGACACCACGACCCGGACGGCGCCGACTGGATGTTCGGCCTGCTCACCGATGGCACGCCCGAGGCGTTCCGCGAGTGGGCGCAGGGCTACTACGAACAGCCGGTCGACCTCGACGCCGTGCGGCACGTCTACCGCGGCCAGCCGTTGACCGCCGAGGTCGTGAAAGCGCTCAACCCCGCGACGAGCCTGGCCGCCGTCGCCGACGACCTGAGCGCGATCGGCTACTAGGTCTGGGCCAGGTCGGTGAAGCGCGAGTAGTGCAGCTGGTGTGCCACGGTGATGGTGGCGGTCGGGCCGGCGCGGTGCTTGGCGATGATCAGGTCGGCCTCGCCGGCGCGCGGGTCGTCGCGTTCCCAGGCGTCCGGGCGGTTGACCAGGATGACCATGTCGGCGTCCTGCTCCAGCGAGCCCGACTCGCGGAGATCGGAGAGCATCGGGCGCTTGTCGGTGCGCTGTTCCGGACCGCGGTTCAGCTGGGAGATCGCGATGACCGGGACGTGGAGCTCCTTGGCGATCAGCTTGAGGTTTCGGGAGAACTCCGAGACCTCCTGCTGGCGCGACTCGGTCTTCTTGCCGGAGCTCATCAGCTGGAGGTAGTCGACGACCACGAGCTTGAGGTCGTGGCGCTGCTTGAGGCGACGGGCCTTGGCCCTGATCTCCATCATCGTGAGGTTGGGGCTGTCGTCGACGAACAGCGGCGCCTCGCTGATCTCGCTCATCCGGCGGGCCAGGCGCGTCCAGTCGTCGTCGCTCATCGTGCCGCCGCGCATGTCGCTGAGGCGGATGCGCGCCTCTGCGGAGAGCATGCGCATCACGATCTCGGTGCGGCTCATCTCCAGGCTGAAGATGGCGCTGGTCAGGCCGTGCTTCACCGAGCACGAGCGGGCGAAGTCGAGGCCCAGCGTCGAGTTGTGGGTCGGGATCATCGTCTCGCCCGCGAGGTACAGGTGGTCGTGGTTGTCGACCTCCACGCACCGCACCGGCACCGACGCGACCGGGCGCACCGCCACGACCTCCACCTGGTCGTGGCGGCCGAGGCCCGCGACCAGCTCGTCGACGTCGCGGCGCAGGCGGGCGAAGCGGCCGTCGATCCGCAGCGCGGCCAGCAGCTCCTCGCGCTGCGCGCGGGACGAACGCAGGTAGGCGGCGGGGATGTGCGGGTCGTCGGCCAGGTCGAGCTCCTTGGCCACGCGCAGCTCGTCGTCCGTCAGCTCCAGGTCGCCCAGGCCCGACAGGAACAGGCCGAGCGCGCGGGGCGGCAGGGGCAGCGCCGCGGCGGGCAGCTCCCACGCGGCGGACATGCGCACGAACATCCGGCACAGGCCGACGCGCTCGAACAGCTGGGCCGTGGTGCGGATCGCCCAGAAACCGCCGGTCTCGCTGCACGACTCGGTGAGCCACTGGTGCTCGGCGTCGGCCACGACCACCGTGCCGTCGGAGAACTCCACCTCGAAGCACGGGCGGCCCGTCATGACCTCGGTCGCGGCGACCACCCTGGTCGGACGGCCGTCGGCGCCCATCAGGAACTGGCCGACCTCGACCTCGCCCATCGTGGTCCAGCCGGACGGCGTGGGCAGCGGGGTGTCGAGCGCGAGCGCCTTGCCGACACCGGGACGGGCGGCGACGATGATCATCTGGCCGCCGTGCAGGCCGTTGGTCAGCGCGTCGAGGTCGGCGAAGCCGGTCGGGATGCCCTGCGAGATGCCACCGCGCGACGCGATGGCGTCGATCTCGTCCATCGTCGGCTGGAGCAGGTCCTCCAGCGCCACGTAGTCCTCGGTCGTGCGGCGGTCGGTGACCTCGTAGATGGCGGCCTGCGCGCGGTCGACCACCTCGTCGACGTCCGCACCCTCCGCGCCGTTGTACCCGAGCTGCACGATGCGCGTGCCCGCCTCGACCAGGCGGCGCAGCACGGCCTTCTCGGCCACGATCTCCGCGTAGTACCCGGCGTTCGCGGCCGTCGGCACCGTCGCGATCAACGTGTGCAGGTACGGCGCGCCACCGACGCGCAGCAGCTCGCCGCGCCGTTCGAGCTCGGCGGAGATGGTGATCGGGTCGGCGGGCTCACCGCGGCCGTAGAGGTCGAGGATGCAGTCGTAGATCGCCTGGTGCGCCGGGCGGTAGAAGTCGTTGGGCGCGAGCGCCTCGATGACGTCCGCGATGGCGTCCTTGGACAGCAGCATGCCGCCGAGAACGGACTGCTCGGCAGCGAGGTCCTGGGGCGGCTGACGCTCGAATGCGGGCTCCGCCATACCCCGGTCGTCCACCAGCGCCACTGCCAAATCACCCCTGCGAAGAGTCGAGAGCCGGTGCGTTGTCCCCTAGTTGTACCGCGAGGCACCGACAATTCCGGGCGGCCACGCTGCGCGATGACAACGCCCGTGCCGCGACGCTAGAGGGACCCGTCCGGAGCAAGCAAACCAGCGTGTGGATCGTCCTGTGGACAACTGGGGGACAACCTGTGGATGGTTGCCCACAGGGACGGAGGCGCTGGGGACAACCTGTTGACAACCGGTGGAGTGACAGAAGTAACGCCAGCTCAGAGGCTGTGTACAAGTTGTGGAAAAAGTTGTGGGCCACGCCGTCGGCGTGTCGCGAAAAACACCTTCTTCGGCGTGTCGCGATGGGGCTAAGCGGTGTGTTTATCCACAGGACGTGGACAGGTGTGCACTGCTCTGAACGAGCGAAGGCGCCACCCGCCCGGAGCATTCCGGGCAGGCAGCGCCTCGGCAGAACCGAACCGCGGGTGAGCTCCACCGGCGAAGCGCCGGCGGCTCACCCGACGGGGTCGAACTACTCGCCGGCCGTGACGACCAGCGGGAGCGCCACGGTGACCTCGGGGTGGAGGCGAACCGTGACCGAGTGCTTGCCGGTGGTCTTGATGTGACCCGGCAGCTCGATGGCGCGCTTGTCCAGGGCCGGACCACCGGCGGACTTGACGGCAGCCGCCACGTCCGACGCGGTGACCGAGCCGAACAGCTTGCTGCTGCCGGCGGCGGCCTTGGCCTTGAGCTCCACGGAGAGACCCTCGAGCGCGGTCTTGATCTCCTTGGCGTGGTCCAGGTCGCGCACGCGGCGGGTGTCCTGCGCGCGGGTGATGACCTGGATCTGCTTCTGCGCACCGCGGGTCGCGACGATCGCGAGACCGCGCGGGAGCAGGTAGTTGCGGCCGTAGCCGTCCTTGACCTCGACGATGTCGCCGGGCGCGCCAAGGCCGGAAACGTCAGCGGTGAGGATGAGCTTCATCGCAGGAGTTCCCTTCTCTTAGCGGGCGGTCGAGGTGTAGGGCAGCAGTGCCATCTCACGGGCGTTCTTCACGGCAACGGCGACGTCGCGCTGGTGCTGCGAGCAGTTGCCGGTGACGCGGCGGGCGCGGATCTTGCCGCGGTCCGAGATGAACTTGCGGAGGAGCGTCGTGTCCTTGTAGTCGATCAGGCTCGCGCTCTTGTCCTTGCAGAAGGCGCAGACCTTCTTCTTGGGCTTGCGCACAGGCGGCTTGGCCATGTGTCTCTAACTCCTGGAATACGCAGTGATCAGGTTCTGGATGACCGGTGCAGCGGTCTAGAAGGGGGGCTCGTCGGCGAAGCCACCGGAGCCGGCCGGCGGGGCGGAACCCCACGGGTCGTCTGCGGGCGCGCCACCGCCGCCACGAGACTGCTGACCGCCGCCGCCGCCGAAGCCGCCGCCACCGCCGCCGTCTCCACGGCTGACCTTGTTGACCTTCGCGGTCGCGTAGCGCAGCGAGGGGCCGATCTCGTCGACCTCAAGCTCCACGACAGTGCGCTTCTCGCCTTCCTTCGTCTCGAAGGAACGCTGGCGCAGCCGTCCGGTGACAACTACTCGCGAACCGCGCGTGAGCGACTCGGCCACGTTCTCCGCGACCTGGCGCCACACGTTGCACCGCAGGAACAGCGCTTCGCCGTCCTTCCACTCGCCGGACTGGCGGTCGAAGGTGCGGGGCGTGGAGGCGACCGTGAAGGACGCCACCGCGGCACCGCTCTGGGTGAAGCGGAGTTCAGGGTCGGCGGTCAGGTTCCCGACCACCGTGATCGTCGTCTCGCCAGCCATGTCTTGAGCTCCCCTGCTTCGAGGTTCGTCAGGCCTTGGCGGCCGACTTGGCGGGCTCACGGCGCAGGACCTTCGTCCGGAGCACCGTCTCCTGCAGACCGAGCTGGCGGTCCAGTTCCTTCACCGCGTCCGGGGTCGAGGTCAGGTCGAGCACCGCGTAAATGCCTTCGGTGTTCTTGTTGATCTCGAAGCTCAGACGGCGCTTGCCCCACACTTCGACCTTCTCGACGTTGCCGCCCGACGTCTTGATGACGTTGAGGAACGTGTCGAGGGACGGCGCGATCGTGCGCTCGTCAAGGCTGGGGTCGAGGATGACCATCACTTCGTAATGACGCATGAGGACCACTCACCTCCTGTGGACTCGCGGCCACGGGCTTTCCGTGGCAGGAGGGTCGTCGCGTCAGCAACTGACAAAGGTTAACAGGGCGCGTCCAACGACTACGCGGGGGTGCGGCGGAGCACCCAGGTCCGCACCAGCGCGCCCGTCACCAGGGCCAGCATCAGCACCGCGACCAGCACCGGAGCGCCGACGCCGCCGGGACCGCCGAGCCGCGGCAACGCCGTCGCGCGGCCGGCCGCCTGCACCGAGTCGCCCTCGATGCCGGTGGTGCCGTTGGACGCGCGCGGGACCTGCGAGCCGTAGCGCACCCCCGGCGACGGCGAGTACAGGCCAGGCATCGCGAACGGCAGCGAGCCGTAGCTGAACAGCGGCACGCGGCCGAAGTTCGCCCCGACCGGGTACAGCGAGAAGTCGCGGTTGCTCGGGGCGCCCGCGCCGACGCCGGGGATGGTGCCGGGGTTGTTCGCACCGGGCTGCTGCTGCGCGGGCGGGGTGCCGGGCTGGGGCTGCTGGGCCGGCGGCTTCGGGGCGCCGGGGATCGCGCCGACGGCCTGCTGCGAGGCGTCGGCGACGGCCTTGCTGCCGTCCTGCACCGGCGCCACGACCTGGTTCACGCCGGTCACGGTCACCTTGCAGCCGCTGGTCAGCGTGGCGCGCACGGTTCCGTCGAGCGTGCCGAGGATCGGCCCGAGCAGCGGGATCTTCGCGACCTCGACCATCACCGCGTTCGCGATCGTGCCGCCGCTGATGGTCGTCGTGCCGACCTGGACCGCGCCGATCGGGATGGGCTTGGCCTGCGAGAACGCCTGCCGGAACGGTTCGGCGAGCGGCGGCCCGAGCAGGGGCACGGCACGCACCAGGTCCGTGATCGGCTGCGTCACGGCGGCGGGGCTGAGCGAGACGGGGGTACCGGGCGCGCCCTGCACCGACGTCGCGCAGCTGCCGATGACGATGGGCTCCGCGGCCGTGGCCGTACCCGCTCCCACGCCGGCGGAGGCCAGCGCCAGAAGCGTCACGGCGGTGATGCTCGGCAGTCGCATGCCAACCCCTTTCCTACTCTCAAGTAACGACCGTAGGTCCTGGTGGTGACGCAGGCCATCCCCAGTTTTCCCGATTACTCCTATCGGCGGCGCGTGCGATGGCGTTATGGACGCCGACTACCCTCCAGTTCATGCGCATCGGGGCCCATGTACGCGACGACGACCCGGTCGGCGCCGCGGCCGAACGCGGGGCCGAGGTCGTCCAGTTCTTCCTGTCGGATCCCCAGGGGTGGAAGAAGCCCAAACCTCATCCGCACGCGGAAGCGCTGCTCGCCTCCGACCTCGAGGTGTTCGTCCACGCCCCGTACCTGATCAACATCGCGTCGCTGAACAACAAGATCCGGATCCCGTCCAGGAAGAACGTGGTCCAGCACGCGGAGGCCGCCGCGACCGTGGGCGCGAAGGGCCTGATCGTGCACGGTGGGCACGTCACCAAGGGCGAGGACCCGGCGGACGGCTTCGCGAACTGGCGCAAGTTCTTCGAACGGCAGGTCGCCGAGGGCGGCTTCGCGGTCCCGGTCCTGATCGAGAACACCGCGGGCGGCGACGGCGCCATGGCCCGCTCGTTCGACTCGCTGAAGCTCCTCTGGGACGCGGTCGGCGAGTTCGGCGCGGGCTTCTGCCTCGACACCTGCCACGCGTTCGCCGCCGGTGAGGACCTGGTCGGCATCGTCGACCGGGTGAAAGCGATCACCGGCCGGATCGACCTCGTGCACCTCAACAGCTCGCGCGACGAGTTCGGCTCCTCGCGCGACCGGCACGACAACATCGGGACTGGCACCATCGACGCCGACCAGCTGGTGGCGGTGGCCGCCACCGCCGGATGTCCCGTGGTCGTGGAGACACCGGACGAGGGCCAAGCCGACGACATCGCCTTCCTGCGCGACCGCGCCGGGCGGTGAACACCGTGCACGAGGTGGTGAGCGTGACGCCCGAGCGAGGCGACACCGGGCGTTCCGCGAACCGCTTCGGCAGCGCCGCCCTCGCCGTGCTCGTGCTGCTGTGCGGGCTCACGCTGCTGCTGGGCTTCATCAACAAGGACCGCTGCACCGGTCCCTCGTTCGACCAGTGGGGCCGCACGCAGCCCGACTACGACGAGCGCAACAAGCAGGACGTCTGCTACTCCGACATCCAGCACCTCTGGATCGGGCGCGACATCGACCGGCACGTCTTCCCGTACGTCGACGGCGGCATCAACGACAAGGGCGTCCTGGTCGGCGGTTCGGTCGAGTACCCGGTGCTCTCCGGCCTGATCATCTGGGCCGGCGCGATCTTCGCGCACAACGACGCGGAGTACCTGCTCTACTCGGCGCTGCTGATGGCGCCGTTCGGCCTGCTCACGGGCTGGTTGCTGGGCAAGCTCGCCCGCTGGCGCGCGCTGCTGTGGGCGATCGGGCCACCGCTCGTGCTGTACGCGTTCCACAACTGGGACCTGCCGGTCGTGCTGTGCTCGGCCGCCGCGGTCTACGTCGTGCACCGCTGGAACCGGCCGCTGGTGGAGAGGGCGACGGTCGCGTCCGTCCTGCTCGGCCTCGGGTTCGCGTTCAAGGTCTACCCGGCGATCTTCGTGCTGCCGCTGATGCTGTTCGTCGCCACCGGCGGCTGGCGCGGCCAGGAGCTGCCGGAGGGCAAAAAGGTCGACGTCGCCGGCGCGGTCAAGGTCGGCCTCGCCTCGATCGTCACGGTCGTGCTGGTCAACCTGCCGTTCGCCTTCGCGGGCTACGACGGCTGGCTCGCGTCGTTCGAGTTCCAGCAGCTGCGCCGGGTCGACATCACCACCAACTCGATCTGGTACTGGGGCCTGCGGCCGTTCATGGGCGACGACCCGATGCAGTCGCTGGTCGGCGTGCTGTCGCCGATCACGATCCTGATCTCGTTCGCGATCGCCGCCGGGTACGGCTGGCTGCGGTTCCGCCGCGAGGGCTCCTACCCGTGGATCGCGGTGTCGGGCGCGATGCTGTGCGGCTTCATGCTGCTGCACAAGGTCCACTCGCCGCAGTACACGCTGTGGCTGGTGCCGTTCCTCGTGCTCCTGCGCGTGCGGCTGGTGTGGGCGTTCGCCTACTTCGTCGCGGACCTGGCGATGGGGATCGGCATCTTCCGCTGGTTCTGGGCCATCGAGTTCGGGCAGCCGGCCGGCATCTACGACAGCTTCTCCGCGCAGGCCGTGATGATCGGTGTGTGGGGTCGTGCGGCGCTGCTCGTGGCGCTGTTCGTGGTGTTCCTGAAGGCGAAGGACGTCACCGAGGACGACCACCAGGACCTGAAGTTCCTCCGCGGAGCAGTGGCAGCGAAGAGCTGATCACCCCAGACTGGTACCCGTGAGGGTGATCTTCGCTCTGGCCTTGGTGCTGGTCTGCGGAGCTTCCGGTGCGCACGCGCGGTCGGAGGTGATCCGCTGGCTGCCCGTGTGGCAGGCGGTGCCGACCCTTCCCGCCGGCGTTCCGGACCACGTCGTGCGCACGACGGTCGACCTCTCCGCGGGCGGCACGTCGGTCCGGCTGCGGCTGTCGAACCTGATGGGCACCAAGCCGGTGCGCGTCGAGCAGGTGACCGTCAAGGCGAACGGCGAGACGCGCGAGCTGACGTTCAACAGGTCCCGCGCCGTCACGATCAGGGCGCGCGACGACGTCTACAGCGACGCCGTGCAGCTGCCGGTCGGCAAGACGCTGGAGATCAGCACGCACGTCCCCGGCGGCACGCCGTGTCAGGCGCGCGCGTGGAACACCATCACCTCAGCGCGCGCGTACGTCTGCCTCGTCTCGGCCGTCGAGGTCGCGGGCTTCAGCGCACCGGGCGCCGCGGTGATGCTCGGCGACTCGATCACCGAGGGGTACGCCGAGGGCACCTGGCCGTCGATGGTCAAGAGCGACTACGCCGTGCTGAACGCGGGCATCAACGGCAACGGCGTGGTGCACGGTGACGCGCCCATGGTCACCCGTCTGCAGCGAGACGTGCTCTTCAGCCGTGAGGTGCGCAAGGTCGTGATGCTCGGCGGCATCAACGACCTCCAGCGTGACGTGCCCGCGGCGAACGTCATCGCCGGCATCCGCACGATCTGGCAGCGGTGCCGGGACGAGGGCGTGCAGTTCCAGGTGGGCACCGTCACGCCGTGGGGCGGCTGGCCGAACTGGAACGAGGCCAGGGAGGAGCAGCGCCAGGAGGTGAACGCGTGGATCCGCGCCACCTTCCCCGACGCGATCGACTTCGACGCCGCCCTGCGCGACCCCGCCGACCAGCTCAGACTGCGTCCGGAGTTCGACGCCGGTGATCACCTGCACCCGAACGCGGACGCATTCGGTGTGATGGCACGCCTCGTGCGGGTCTGACGAGCTGCCGGTCGGGAGCACCGGCCAGCACGCCCTCCAGCGGGTCGTCGCCCGCCTGGCGCACGAGGTCGCGCTCCGGGCGGTAGATCTCCTTGAGCACGAGCACGCACAGCAGGACGACCGCCGCGTCGCGCAGCAGCACCGCGCCGAGGAACCAGTCGATCGGCAGGCCCTTGTTGTCCGTGCCGAGGTAGAAGTACATGCGCGGCACCCACACCAGCGCGTCGATCGTCATCCACGCCAGCAGCAGCTTCCAGCGCGGCAGCGCGAGCACCGCCAGCGGCACCAGCCACAGCGAGTACTGCGGGCTCCACACCTTGTTCGTCAGCAGGAAGGCCGCGACGACCAGGAACCCGAGCTGCGCGAGCCGCGGCCGCGTCGGCGCCGACAGGGTCACGTAGGCGATGCCGGCGCAGCAGACGAGGAACAGCACCATGCTGACCGTGTTGAGCACCGTCGGCGGCTGCCCCTGCGTGAGACCGGGGTCGAAGCCCTGCCACCCCGTCCACTGCACGAGGACGTTGTAGAGCGTGTCCGGGTCCGCGTTGCGCTCGGTGTTGAGGCGGAAGAACTCCCGCCAGCCCGTCTGCGACGCCGGGTTCAACGCGATCGGCGCGTTGACGAGCGCCCACGCGCCGATGGCCGCCGCTATGGCGGTGAACCCCGCTTTCAGCCTGTCCGAACGCCAGCACAACAACAGCAACGGCCCGAGGAGGAACAACGGGTAGAGCTTCGCCGCACCACCCAGCCCGAGCAGCACACCGGCGAGCGCGGGTTTCTTCCGCGCCCACGCCAGCAGACCGGCCGTGGCGAACGCCGTGGCGATCGTGTCGAAGTTCGTGAAGGCGTGTACGACGACCAGCGGTGACACGGCGACGATCGCCGCGTCCCACGTCCTGCGGCGCGCTATTCGCGCGACCGAGAACACGGTCACCAGCCACGCCACCGCCAGCCAGAACGCCGTGACGTTGAAGAACACGATCACCGTCATCGGCAGCCCGGGGACGAGCGCCACGAGCCCCTGCGCCACCCGCGCGTTGAGCCACATGAACACGCCGGTGACGACCGGGTACTCCATGTACCGGATGTGCTCGGTCGGCTTGCCCTCGTCGTCTTTCCACGACGTGATGTACGGGAAGGAACCGCGCTGGTCGAGCCGTTCCGCGGTGTAGAGCGGCACGGTGTCGGAGTAGCAGAGGGCGGTGAACTGCCTGCTCCCCCGCCAGTCGAGCTGCACCTGGCCCTTGTCGTCGACGTACTGCTGGATGCACGGCGACTTCTGCACCCATCCGGCCAGCAACGTCAGCACGGCGAGCAGCAGGATCACGCGCGCGGCTGTCCAGAAGTAGTTCCTGCCGACGAGCGCGTGCTCGCCGAGCGGACCGCCGAACGGTCTGCTCAGCGACCGCGCGAGGGACTCGGTCCAGGTGGGGGCGACCCGCTCTTCGCGGGTGAGCGAGCTCGTGTCCTCGGCGAGGTCGGGTGCGGGGGCCTCGGCGCGGGGCTCGGCAGGGCTGCTGGGCACCTCGCGGATGTTACGGCCCAGACCGTTTCGCCGTGGTCAACATCCCTGGACCGATGCGGCCCAGGAACGGCGAAGGGGCCCGGTGCGATGTGCACCGGGCCCCTTCGCGGGTCAGCCGTCTCCTGGTGTTCCCCCTCGGGTCGGCCGGCCGGGGGTGGACGGGTCCGGGTCACCGGAGGGCGGGCAGACGAACAGGCCGCACGGGGTCGACGGCTTCGTCGGCGGCGTGTTCGAGGGCTGCGTGTTGGAGGGCGGCGTGTTCGACGGCGTGTTGGAAGGCGTGTTCGACGGGGTGTTGGAGGGGACGTTCGAAGGCTTCGGCGGGTTGTACTGGTTGAGCGGCTTGGCCTTCGGGAACTTCTCCAGCTGCGAGCCGGCCAGCGCCTTGTTCATGAACGCCTGCCAGATCTTGCCGGGCACGCCGGAGCCGAAGATGTTGGCGCCGGACTTGTCGCGGATGGGCAGGTTGCCCTCGTTGCGGCCGACCCACACGGCGGCCGAGATGGACGGGGTGTAGCCCACCATCCAGGCCTTCGAGTTGAGGCCGGCACCCTGGCCCGCGCTCTCGGACAGCTCGTGCGTACCCGTCTTGCCCGCGCACTCGCGGTTCTGGGCACACGGGATCTTGGAGCTGGTGGGGATCTCCTTCAGGACGTCGGTGACGTTGTCCGCGATGTCCTGGCTCTTCGTCTGGTCAGGGTCGAACGCCGAGATCGGCTTGTCCGTGTGCTGGTAGATCACGTTGCCGTCCGGGCCGGTGATCTTCACGATGAAGAACGGCTGGCGGTAGACGCCGCGGGCCGCGAACGTCGCGTAGGCCGAGGCCATGTCGAACGGGCGGACCACGGCCTGGTCACCACCGAGGGCGATACCGCCGTTGGGGTTGCCGCCGTCCTCGCCGACCAGCAGCTTCTTCGGGCCGTTGCCGATGTTGACCTCGTCCGGGATGCCGGCCTGGTGGGCCGCCTTCACGGTCTTCGCCACGCCGATGTCGTTCACGACCATGTCGTAGAACACCGTGTTCAACGACTTGACCATGGCCGTGCGGACGGGGCACTCCTTGCCGCACGAGTTGTCGTTGCCGGAGTTGCGGATCGGCGTTGCCACACCGGGGAACGTGCGCGGGGAGCTGCCGTCGTAGATGCTGCCGAGGCCCCTGCCGTTCTGCAGCGCCGCGACCAGGTCGAACGCCTTGAACGAGGAACCGGGCTCCTGCAACGTGCCCTTCGCGTAGTCGAAGGACCCGCGACCGTCCCGTCCGCCCCAGTACGCGCGGACGGCGCCGGAGTTCGGGTCGACGGCGGTCAGCGACGTCTTCAACGGCTCGGGCTGCGCGCCCTTGATCATGATCTCGTCCACGGCCTCCTCGGCCGCGGTCTGCGTCTTCGGGTCGATCGTCGTCTGGATCGTGATGCCGGTCTTCTGCGCCTGCTCGAACGTGACGCCGGTCTGCTCGCCCTCGAGGGCTTCCTGGACCTGGTCGACGATCAGGCCGCGCGGGCCCTCCAGCGACTTCGGCTGGGTCTCGGCGAACGGCAGCGGAGTCGGGAACTTCTCCGCGTCGTAGTAGGCCTGGTCGATCCAGCCCTTCTGGAGCATCTGGCCCATCACGAACTTCCAGCGCTTCTCCGCGTACTCCTTGTCCTCGGACCAGGAGGGGGTCTGGATCATGCCCGCGATCAGCGCCGCCTGCGACGGCGAGAGCTCCTTCATCTCCTTCTTGTAGTACACCTGCGACGCGGCCTTGAAGCCGTTCGCGCCACGACCGAAGTACACGGTGTTGAGGTATGCCGTGAGGATCGTGTTGTGGTCCGACTCGTTGCTCATCTTGAAGGCCTTGACGACCTCCGTGAACTTGCGGGTCAGCGTCGGCGCCTCGTTGTTGGTCGCCTTCTTGATGTACTGCTGCGTGAGACCGGAACCACCCGAGCTGCCGCCCGTCGCCTGGATCCAGACGGCGCGCAGGATCGCCTTCGCGTCGAAGCCGGGGTTGTCGTAGAAGTTCGCGTCCTCGGCCGCGAGCACGCCGTGCTTGACGTTGTCCGGGATCTCCTCGTACGTCAGCATCGTGCGGTTCTCGCCGGGCGAGGTGATCTTCGCCATCTCGCTGCCGTCGGAGTACTGCAGCGTGATCGTCTTGTTCTGGGTCGCCGCGATGTCCTCCGGCTTCGGCCAGTCGACCAGCGGGTACGCGACGGCGACGGCGATCACCGGGCCGAGGATCATGAGACCGATCGCGACGAAGGCACCGATCCGGACGCGCTTCCAGATCTTCTTCTTGCGCAGTCGGCGCTCCTCCTCCTCGGTGAGCTCCGGCTCGTCGTCGTCGTAGTAGTCGTCATCGTCGACGACCCCACCGGCGAGCAGGTACTCGTCCTCGGGTTCGCGGTGCGTGATGAGCTCGGGCTCGCGCTGCGTCGGCCGGCTCACCGGCGGCAGCTGCGTGGTCCGCTCGTCGGCGGGCTTGCGCGGAGGCACACCGGGACGGCCTGGACCGCCCGCGGGACCACCGGGGCCGTTCGGCCCGCCGGGACGGCGTGCGCCGGGCGGCGGTGCCACCGGCATGCCGCCGGGAGGCGTCGGGGGACGGCTGCCGGGACCACCCGGTCCGCCCACCGGGCCACCGGGACCCTGCGGCGGCCGGCCGGCCGCGCCCTGCGGTCCACCGGGAACACCGCCCTGGGGTCCGCCTGGTCCGTTCGGGCGGCGTGGGGGCTGCTGCTGTGGGAAACCACCGGGCGGCGTGCCACCCTGGGGAGGGCGTGCGAAACCGCCGGGCGGAGTGCCCGGTCGAGGCTGATTCGGGACATCACGTCTCGTACCGCCGCCGTCCGGGTCGTCCCCGGTCGGCCACTGCGGCTCGCCTCCGCGCTGCCGGTCATCATGCTGGTCGTTCACGTGAAAAGGCCTCCCAGACCGGCGCGCACCGGCACGCGGTTCGGTGGTCGTACTTCGTTCGGAGCAGTGTCACCCGTGGGTCATTCCACCGC